>JAFAIY010000106.1 GCA_019236485.1 Comamonas sp.
TCGGTGGGAGCCAGCGCATCCTCGGGCACGGACAGGCGCGGCACCAGGGTCACGCCCATGCCGGCGGCCACCATATGCTTGATGGTTTCCAGCGACGAGCCTTCAAAGGTGCGGCGTATGCCTTCGGAATTGCTCGCATAGCGCGCGAACTCGGGGCAGACCTCCAGCACATGGTCGCGGAAGCAGTGGCCCGCGCCCAGCAGCAGCATGGTCTCGTTCTTGAGGTCGGTGGTGGACAGGCTTTTTCTCTCAGCCAGCGGGTGGGCGCTGGGCACGGCCGCCATAAAGGGCTCGTCGTACAGGGGCGCCAGCGCCAGGCCCGTGTCGGGGAAGGGCTCGGCCATGATGGCGCAGTCGATCTCGCCGGTGCGCAGCATCTCCAGCAGCTTGATGGTGAAGTTCTCCTGCAGCATCAGCGGCATCTGGGGCGTCATGCGAATGGAGTTGCGCACCAGCTCGGGCAACAGATAAGGGCCTATGGTGTAGATCACGCCCAGGGTCAGCACGCCCGACAGCGGATCCTTGCCGCGCTTGGCGATTTCCTTGATTTCGTTGGCCTGCTCCAGCACGCTTTGCGCTTGTCTCACGATTTCCTCGCCCAGCGAGGTGACCGAAACTTCACCGGCGCTGCGCTCGAAGAGCTTGACATCCAGCTCCTCCTCCAGCTTCTTGATGGCCACGGACAGCGTGGGCTGGGAGACATAGCAAGCCTCGGCAGCGCGGCCAAAGTGCTTTTCCCGCGCAACTGCCACGATGTACTTCAATTCGGTAAGGGTCATAGAGACTTTGTGATGGAGACCATCAAACAGCAATGTGTTGTGCAACTCCCCGCCGCCCGTCCGCGAGACGCGGGGAATCCTCTGAGCAATCACTTGCATTCAACCACAGATTGCTGCAGCAAAAGAGTACAGAAATCCCGGGAAGCACCTCGCTATTTACCCTCTAGAACCGGCGGCGCGCCGAATTCAGGCCTTCAGGTACTCGGCCTTGCCGCCCAGCCAGCGGCTCACATGGCGGGCCGCCAGAGCCGGCTGCTGCTCCAGCATGCGCGGCGCCAGCTCGCGCGCCCAGTCCAGCAGCAGCACATCCTGCTCCAGATCGGCAAAGCGCAGCATGGGCGCACCCGACTGGCGCGCGCCCAGGAACTCGCCGGGGCCGCGGATCTCCAGGTCACGGCGCGCGATCTCGAAACCGTCGTTGGTCTCGGCCATGGCGCGCAGCCTCTCCTTGCCGGTATCGGACAGGCGGCCGTTGTCATTGACCGAATACAGCAGCACGCAGGCCGAGGCCGCGGCCCCGCGGCCCACGCGGCCGCGTAGCTGGTGCAGCTGGGACAGGCCGAAGCGCTCCGAATGCTCGATGACCATCAGCGAGGCATTGGGCACGTCGACACCAACCTCGATCACCGTGGTCGAGACCAGCACCCCCATGACGCCCGCGGTGAACAGCTCCATCACCGCCTTCTTCTCGGCCGTGGGCATGCGCGAATGCAGCAGGCCGACCATGACGCCGGGCAGCATCTCGCTCAGGTACTCATGGGTGGCCGTGGCATTGGACAGGTCCAGCGCCTCGCTCTCCTCGATCAGCGGACAGACCCAGTAGACCTGGCGCCCGCCCGCCACCTGGGCGCCTATGCGCTCAATGACCTCGTCCTTGCGGCTGTCGGAAATCAGCTTGGTGACAATGGGCGTGCGCCCCGGCGGCAGCTCGTCGATGGTGGAGACATCGAGGTCGGCGTAATAGCTCATGGCCAGGGTGCGCGGGATCGGCGTGGCGCTCATCATCAGCAAATGCGGCTCCATGCCGCTGGCAGCCAATTTCTGCCGCAGCGCCAGGCGCTGGGCCACGCCGAAGCGGTGCTGCTCGTCGATCACGGCCAGGGCCAGATTCTTGAACTGCACCTGCTCCTGGATCACCGCATGCGTGCCCACGACCAGCGCCGCCTCGCCGCTTTCGACCAGGGCCAGCATCTCGGCGCGCTGCTTTTTCTTCTGCGCGCCGGCCAGCCAAGCCACCTTCTTGCCCAGCGGCGCGAGAATCGGCTCCAGCCAGCCGACCAGCTTGCCGAAATGCTGCTCGGCCAGGATTTCGGTGGGCGCCATCAGCGCGCACTGCCAGCCGGCCTCGATGCTGGCCACGGCCGACAGCGCGGCAACCACGGTCTTGCCCGAGCCCACATCGCCCTGCAGCAGGCGGTGCATGGGAATGCGGCGCTCCATATCGGTGCGTATCTCCCCCACCACGCGCTGCTGGGCTCCCGTCAGGCCAAACGGCAGCTGGTCGAGAAAGCGCCGGGTGAGGTCCGCCATACCCGGCTGCGGCTTGAGCACGGGCGCCCTGAGGCGCGCGCGCTCGCGCTTGGCCTCGTACTGCGATAGCTGCTGGGCCAGCAGCTCCTCGGCCTTGAGCCTCTGCCAGGCCGGATGGGAATGGTCCTCCAGCGTGACCAGGGCCACATCGGGGGTCGGATGATGCAAAAAAGTGAGCGCATGGCGCAAGTCATACGCAGGTTGCAAGCCATCTTGACCATAGAACTGCGCCACGGGCGGCTGCTCGCCCGGCGGCAGGGTCTCGGACAGATCGGCCCTGAGCAGAGCCGTGGCGATGGCGCGGCGCAGATAGGCCTGGGGCAGGCTGGCCGTGGCCGGATATACCGGCGTGAGCGCAGTGGGCAGCTCGCCGCCCGCCACACGGAAAGCGGGGTGCATCATCTGCCTTCCCCAGAAGCCGCCCTTGATCTCGCCGCGGATACGCAGGCGCGCGCCCACGGCCATGGTCTTTTGCTGCGAGGGATAGAAGCTGAAAAAAGTCAGCACGCATTCGGCCGTGCCGTCATCGACCGTGACCTTGAGCATGCGCCGGGGGCGCAGCTGTACCTCGCTGTGGGTGACCGTGGCCTCGATCTGCACCGTCTCGCCGTCGCGCGCGCTCTTGAGCGCCACGATGCGGGTTTCGTCCTCGTAACGCAGCGGCAGATGCAGGGCCAGGTCGATGTCGCGCGTCAGCCCCAGCTTCTGCAGCGCCTGCTGGGCCGGGCTGGGAGCTTTCTTCTTGGCCGCATCCGGCGTCGGCACGATAACTTTTTTGACCGCACCCGCTTTGGCCGCAGCGCGCTTGCCCCCCGTCGGCAGCGGTGGGTTGGAGGCAGCAAAAGCGGGAGAGGACATGGGCCGGGCAATCTCCTGACTGGGGGCTGCGCAACGCAGCCCATGGCAGCGGGCGTGAATAGTGTATGAATATACAGCTATTTTCGGCAATCACCCAGGCCTGCACAGCCCTGAAGCCAGCGCCGCTACCGGTGATTTGAGACAATCGCCCACTTGTTTGATTGAACTTGGAACGGGCCTCGTACGGTCCTCAAGCCCCGCATGTCTTCCTGCCCCCGAGAATTCACGCTCAGCGATTTCGACTTCGAGCTGCCCGAAACGCTGATTGCCCAGCATCCCACCGCCGTTCGCAGCGCCTCGCGCCTGCTCGATGGCCGCAACCTCCCTCCTACCGACCGTATCTTCCGCGAGCTGCCCGATCTGCTGCAGCCCGGAGATCTGCTGGTCTTCAATGACACCAAGGTGCTCAAGGCCCGCATCTTTGGCGAGAAGGCGAGCGGCGGCAAGCTGGAGCTGTTGGTGGAACGCGTGCTGGCCGACAACGAGATCGTGGCCCATATGCGGGTGAGCAAGAAGCCCCTGCCCGGTGCCAAGATCCATCTGTGCGGCGGTCTCAGGAATGGCGGCTTCGATGCCGAGCTGCTGGGCCGCTGGCCCAATGAAGATGGCCCGCTGTTCCGCCTGGCGCTGACGGGCGCGCAGGGCGAGACGCCTTACGAGCTGATGGAGCAGTTCGGCCATCTACCGCTGCCGCCCTATATAGAGCGCCAGCAGGACAGCGGCGCAGATCCCGACGAGAAAGAAGACAGCGAACGCTACCAGACCGTGTTCGCGGCCCAGCCCGGCGCCGTGGCCGCGCCGACGGCGGCCCTGCACTTCGACGAATCCGTGCTTGCCGCGCTGGAAGCCAAAGGCGTGGAGCGCGCCAACGTCACCCTGCATGTAGGTGCTGGCACCTTCCAGCCCGTGAAGACCGAGAGCCTGGCCGAGCACCAGATGCACAGCGAGTGGTACGACATACCGCTGCCCACACTCGCCGCTCTGGAGCGCTGCCGCCAGCGCGGCGGCCGCGTCGTGGCCGTGGGCACCACCACCGTGCGCACGCTGGAATCCTGGGCCAAGTACGGCAATATCACGGGCAATACCAGCATCTTCATCACGCCCGGCTTCGAGTTCCAGGTCGTGGACCTGCTGGTGACCAATTTCCACCTGCCCAAGAGCACGCTCATGATGCTGGTCAGCGCCTTCTCGGGCTACGAGCAGATCATGACGCTGTACCGCCACGCGATTGCACAGCACTACCGTTTCTTCAGCTATGGGGACTCGATGCTGCTGGAGCGCAAGCGCTAATTTGCAACACTATACCTGCATGTCATATGCCAGACATATTGAGTTACAACGAATGCAGGCAACTTGTTTGCTTGATGGTAGATTGTGGCGCTAAAGCAATAACGCTTGACGACTCATTCAGCATCAATGGAAACACAGAGCCCACAAAATGAGGAACCTGACCTGCTGGATCTATTAGTGACCCTGGCAGAAAACTGGAAACTGTTGATTCTTGGGCCGCTGGCCGCAGGACTCATTGCGTCTAGCGTAGGTCTTTCGATACCCAAAACCTATGAAAGCAGCGCATCTGTGCGAGTCGAACGTCCTGGTTCAAGCTTCACGGCGCCGATGGCTGCCAGCCTAGCCATGTCAGCCGATGTGCTTCACCAAATTGCACCAGTCGCAGGCTTGGATGAGGGATTGACTGCAGAAAAAATCTATAAAAAACTGAGCAGACGCATTACTGTCTCTATAGGGAGACAAGATAAGCTACTCAACATTACAACCCAAGCTAGCTCCCCGGAAACAGCTCAGAAGCTGAACCAAGCCCTGCTTGACACCATCTTTCCTCTTAGCAAGCCGCGGGGGCTAGAGAAGCAACAGCTTGGGCTCCAGCTCGATAGCGAGAAGAAGCGTCTACAAGAATCTCTTAAACTGGAACAAGACACTGCGGCCTATCTCGCATCTGGCAAGGGTGTGAATGAAGCCACTAGCCGCCTTTATGGCGAGCTTTTGACAGCCAACAGCAACCGTCAAAAAGCGATCTTGGACATAGAACGTCAACTGGAAGGCCTGGACGGAAACGATATCGTTCAGATGCCCACATTACCGGAACAATCTATCAAACCCAGGATATCGTTGCTGGCTACTGGCGCAGCAGTCGTCACTGCATTTGTACTGCTGATTTTCGTATTTATCCGGAAAGCTCTGCTCGCTACGCAAAAATTAACGCCTGAGAAAGCCGAAAAAATCGCACGTATTCGCGAGGCAATGCACTGGTGAGCAGACTCAGGGCTTGCAGGACTAGGACTCCACTTAGACAGTGGACTGCCCCTAGTCAGGCAGACAATTCCCAGCCTCAAGCACGGGCGCGCTCAAACGCCTCGGGGCTGATGCCACCCAGATGGCTGTGGCGGCGTGACCGGTTGTGGAACACCTCGATGTAATCGAATACATCGGCCCGGGCCATGTCCCGGGTCTTGTAGATGCGCTTGCGAATGCGCTCCTTCTTCAGACTGCTGAAGAACGATTCCATGACGGCATTGTCCCAGCAGTTGCCACGGCGACTCATGCTGGGCACCAGACCATGGGCTTGGCAGAAACGTTTGAAGTCATCGCTGCTGTATTGGCTGCCCTGATCGGAATGGACCAAGACCTCGGCTGCCGGCCTGCGCCGCCAAACTGCAGCCAACAACGCATCAAGGACGAGCTCACGGCTGAGCGTTGCCTTCATGGACCATCCCACCACCTTGCGCGAGTACAGGTCCACCACTGCGGCCAGGTACAACCAGCCTTGCCAAGTGCGAATGTAGGTGATGTCAGTGACCCAGGCCTTGTCTGGGGCGTCCACCGTGAACTGCCGCTGCAAGTGGTTGGGGGTAATGATTGAAGGCCGGCCTGCAATGTGCCGTGGCGCTTTGTAGCCCCGCACAGCCTTGATCTTGTGCCTGCGCATGATGCGTGCAACGCGATGCTTGCCGCAGCGCTCACCCGCCTCGCGCAGATCCGCAAACACACGGCGAGCGCCATAGACCCCGTGGCTGGCCGTGTATGAGTAACGGATCAGCTCGAGCAAGCGCCTGTCTTCTTGTTCGTGAGTGGAGACCGGATCGTGCAGCCATGCATAGAACCCTGCACGAGCCACTCGCAGCAATCTGCACATCAGGCTGATGGCGTGCTGGCTGCGGTGCTCGTTGATGAAGCGGTACTTCACTCGGGCTCCCTGGCCAAGTACCGCACGGCTTTTTTTAAGATGTCTCGTTCTTCTTCAATGCGTCGCATCTGACTGCGCAAACGCAAGATCTCGCTCTTGGCTTCGAGCAATTCCTGGGAGTGCTGCTCGCTCCTGTCTGGGGATACGGCCTTGACCCATTTATACAAGCTATGTGTAGACACCCCTAAACGGACTGCAACTTCAGCCACCGAGAACCCCTTCTCAGTGACTTGCTTGACCGCTTCTTCCTTGAATTCCGGCGTAAACCTCTGTGCACTCATGGACTGCCTCCTATGCTCAAAAGATAGACCGGATATGTCTACCTGCCTAGGGGCAGTCCAGCCCCCTCAATACTCAGCTGTCATTAAAGAATGACGCCATTTCTCTACACTACACGCATAATGCAGCGCGATCCGTTTTGCCTAGCTCGGCAACGCCAGCCACGCTAACTCCAATTCCCATCCTGTGCATCGCATGCTAAGCGTATGAAATCCCGGCCCGACACCACTCAAGATACAAAGCCACTTACCCTGCAATCCTCTTGGTTGCAATTGAAAAACCAATGGCCTGTCATCGGCGCCGCAACAGCCCTTGGAGTGCTGCTTTCCACGGCGGCATTTTTTGCGGCGAAGCCGCGCTATGAAGTCAAGGCTTTTCTCGATAAGCCATATGCCAATGAGCTTACGGAGCTCAACATGGGCCGTAGCAATGCCAGTGGACTCGCTCAGTACTCTCCGGAGCAGGTTTATGCATACTTCGTACGTAGGTTGGTCACTGATGAGGCCAAGCAGCGTTTTTTCCGAGAAACCTATTTACCGTCTCTGGACTCGCCTCCCGAGTCAGAGGAGGAAAAGCAAGCCTTATACAACAGCATGCTCAAAATAGTTCTTAACGTGATGCCTCCCCCGGAAAAGCCCAAGGGAGCAAGAGACCTCTACAGTGTTGACGTCGAAGCACGTACTGGCAGCAAAGCAGCGGAATGGCTGCAAATTTTCCTTGCTCAGGTCTCTGAAGATGCCAGAAATGCCTTGATCAAAGATATTGAACAGTCCATCAAGCTACAGGTGGAAAACACCGAACGCGATCTGGACGAGAAAAAGCATACAGCAGAGCTGATCCGAAAGGATCGCCAGGCTCAATTGACAGAAGCCCTGAAGGTTGCACAGGCGGTCGGACTCACAGACCCACAAATGACCACTGCACAGCCGCCCAGACAAGACATGGCAGCCTCGTTCCTTGATGGATCACGGCTGTATGCGCGCGGCTCCAAGTCTCTGCAAGCAGAACTCGGAATCCTTGCCAGCCGTAAGGATGACACCCCCTTTATTGAAGGTTTTAGACAAGCCCAAGCACAGCTCAATCTACTCAAGGAACTCAAACCCGGGGAAAAGAATTTCAAAATTTTCCATATTGATGGCGAAGTGATTGCTCCACTCAAGCAGGTCTACCCCAAAAAATCTGCATTCCTCAGTCTGGGCCTTTTTTTGGGTCTGGCTGCAGGCAGCCTGCTCGCCCTCATTCGATCCGGGCTCCTCCAGCAATTCTTAAAAGAGCCAGAAGAAGAAGAAGAACCCAAAGACTTGCCCCGCCGATTGGAAGCCGTGCGCAAATAAGCGCTAGCGATGTAGTGAGGGGCCTGCCTTCATCAATACCCGTGTCTAAGCCTGAACTCCCGCGCCTTGCCGAAGTGCCCGTTGCCGATAAAAGGCACGGGAGGGCGCAGGGCCGACAGCGGCGAGGGATGGTTGCTGGTCAACACCAGATGCCCTCGGTCCCGGGGGATGAAAACGCGCTTGGACTGTGCGTGCGAGCCCCAGAGCATGAAGACCGTGGGCCGGCCCTGTTCCGCCACATGGCGGATGATGGCGTCGGTCAGCTCCTCCCAGCCGCGTTTGGCATGGCTGGCGGCCTGCCCTTCCTCCACGGTCAGACAGGTGTTGAGCAGCAGGACTCCGTGCTCTGCCCAGCTCACCAGACTGCCGCCAGGCAGCGGGAATGGTGGAAAAGAGGTGCCCAGATCGCGCTGCATTTCCTTGAAGATATTCTGCAGCGAGGGCGGCAGGCGCACGCCCGAGGCTACGGAAAAAGCCAGGCCCTCGGCTTGGCCGCGGCCATGGTAGGGGTCCTGCCCCAGAATGACGACGCGCACCTCTTCGGGCGGGGTCAGCGCCAGCGCCCGCAGCGGCTTGGGCGGGAAGATCACCGCCCCGGCATCGAGTCTTTGCTGCAGAAACTGCAGCAGCCCCTGCCCCGTGGAGCCCGCAAAAAAAGCATCGACCAAGGCCTGCCAGCCCGGAGCTACGGGCCATTGCGCAGGATCGGCGCTGGTCAATTGTGTCTGGGCTGAATCGCCTGTGTTCAGGCTCTGGCTTGCATGGTTCATACCGTGATTCTCGCAATATCCTGCGCGCCCCGGAGCTTCGGGCGTCCTGGGCACCCAGGTCGCAGGCCGGCTCAAAATACCTGATTTCAGTGAGTGACACCGCCCCGCGGTTTGCCAAGAATGGCCTCCAACACGGCTGATCGCTCAAGCCGAAACGGAGCTATCCATGCATCAATCCGCTGCCATCCATTCGGTCCCGTCAAGCAATACCTTTCTCTCCGGCGCTCGCCCCTTCAGCCTGGGGCCGCGAGGCTTCAGGTTTGCGGGCTGGGAGCTGCGCCTGCGCTCGCGCAGCCTTATCGGCCCCATGGGCCAGGAGGTCGGCCTCACCAAGACCGAGTTCGAGCTGCTGCTGGCCCTGCTCAAGCGCCCCAAGCAGGTCATGAGCCGTGAGCAGATCATGAATCTGACCCAGGCCGAGGACGAGATCTACGACCGCGCCATCGATGTGCAGATGCTGCGCCTGCGCCGCAAGGTGGAGCCGTCGGGCAGCGCCCCGGCCCTGCTCAAGACCAAGCGCGGCGCCGGCTATTTTCTCGATGCCGATGTGCAGGCGCTGATGTAATCCCGCGCTCGCAGCCCGGTGCGGCCCGGGCCGTGCCTCAGTGCGCAAACAGCTTGGCCAGGGCCTCGCCGGGTTCGGGGGCTCGCATAAAGGCCTCGCCCACGAGGAAGGCGTTGACGCCGGCATCGCGCATGGTCTTGACGTCGTCCCTGCTCAGAATGCCCGACTCGGTGACCAACAGGCGATCGGCGGGCACGTTCTTCTGCAGCTCCAGCGTGGTCTCGATGTGCACCTCGAAATTGCGCAGATTGCGGTTGTTGATGCCTACCAGCGGGGTCTTGAGCTTGAGCGCACGCTCCAGCTCCTGAGCGTCGTGCACCTCGACCAGCACGGCCATGTCCAGGCTCTGTGCGATCTGCTCCATCTCGGCCATCTGTGCATCGTCCAGGCAGGCCGCGATCAGCAGCACGCAGTCGGCGCCGATGGAGCGCGACTCGTAGATCTGGTAGGGGTCGACCATGAAGTCCTTGCGCAGCACGGGCAGCAGGCAGCTGGCGCGCGCCTGCTTGAGATAGTCGATGCTGCCCTGGAAGAACTGCTTGTCGGTGAGCACGGACAGGCAGGCCGCGCTGACCTCGCCGTCGCCCATGGCATAGCTCTGGGCGATGTCGGCGGGAATGAAGTTGGAGCGGATCACGCCCTTGCTGGGGCTGGCCTTCTTGACTTCGGCAATCACGCCGGCCTGGCCGGCCGCGATCTTGGCGCGCAGCGCGCCCACGAAGTCGCGCGTGAGCACGCGGCTTTCGGCGTCGCGGCGCATCTCCTCGAGAGGCAGGCGCTTCTTGGCGGCGGCCACTTCCTGGACCTTGACGTCGCAGATTTTCTTCAAGATGTCAGACATGGGATTCCTTTCACGGCTTGCGCCCGGCGCAGGCCCTACTTTGATTCTGTGCCGGGCTGCGCCTCGCGCGCAGACTCGGGAGCGGGGGAACGCACCACCTTCATGATGATGCGGTGCATGACGATGCCGACCACGATGAACAGAGCGGAAACGCCCAGCACGATCCAGGTGCCGGCATCGTTCCAGATCGGCGCGTCGAGCAGACTCATCGCGAGCTCAGGCCTGGGCGCCCAGTTTTTGCGTATAGGCGACCAGCTCATGGAGCTTGGCCAGGGCCGCGCCGCTGTCCAGCGCCGCCTGGGCGCGGCTCAGGCCGTCCTCGATGCTGGAGGCCACATTGGCCGCATACAGGGCCGCGCCCGCGTTCAGGCAGACGATGTCGCGCGCCGGGCTCCGGTCGCCGCCCAGAATGCCCAGCAGCACGGCCTTGGACTCCTCGGGGTTCTCGACCTTGAAGGCGCGCGTGCCCACCATGCGCAGGCCGAAGTCCTCGGGATGGATCTCGTACTCGCGCACCACGCCGTCCTTGAGCTCGCCCACCAGCGTGCCCGCGCCCAGGCTGATCTCGTCGAGGCCGTCACGGCCGTAGACCACGATGGCATGCTCGGCGCCCAGGCGCTGCAGCGCGCGCACCTGGATGCCGACCAGGTCCTCGTGGAACACGCCCATGAGGATGTTGGGTGCGCCGGCCGGGTTGGTCAGCGGGCCCAGGATGTTGAAGATGGTGCGCACGCCCAGTTCCTTGCGCACGGGCGCCACGTTCTTCATGGCCGGATGGTGGTTGGGCGCGAACATAAAGCCTATGCCCACGTCACGTATGCAGTCGGCGATGTGCGCGGAATTGAGGTTGATGTTCACGCCCAGCGCTTCCATGGCATCGGCGCTGCCGCTCTTGCTGCTGACGCTGCGCCCGCCGTGCTTGCTGACCTTGCCGCCAGCCGCCGCGATCACGAAGGTGGAGCAGGTGGAGATGTTGAAGGTGTTGGCGCCGTCGCCGCCCGTGCCCACGATGTCCACCAGATGGGACTTGTCGTGCACATTGACCTTGTTGGAGAACTCGCGCATCACCTGGGCCGCGGCCGAGATCTCGCCTATGGTTTCCTTCTTCACGCGCAGGCCCGTGAGGATGGCGGCCGTCATGACCGGCGAGAGCTCGCCGCGCATGATCATGCGCATCAGGTGCAGCATCTCGTCGTGGAAGATTTCGCGGTGCTCGATGGTGCGCTGCAGCGCTTCCTGGGGAGTAATCATTGCAATATCTCTCTATGCTTTTAGGAGCTGCTTGCGCCTGTGCTGTCTCGATTACCTATGGTTTTCATTCTTGAACCAAGAGATGACAGGCGCTGGAAGCTATTGATTAATGAGTGGATCCCGGTTTAGTTCTGCTCAAGAAAGTTCTTCAGCATGGCATGGCCGTGCTCGGTCAGAATGCTCTCGGGGTGGAACTGAAGGCCCTCGATCGCCAGCGTCTTGTGGCGCACGCCCTGGATCTCGCCATCCTCGCTGGTGGCCGTGATCTCGAGGCAGTCGGGCAGCGTGCTCCTGTCTATCACCAGGGAATGGTAGCGGTTGACCGTGAACTCCCTGGGCAGGCCCGCAAACGCGCCCTTCTGGTCGGTGCTGATGACGCTGGTCTTGCCATGCATCTGCTGGCCCGCGCGGATGATGTCGCCGCCAAAGGCCGCGCCAATGCTCTGGTGACCCAGGCAGACGCCCAGAATCGGCAGCTTGCCCGCGAAATGCCGGATCGCCGCCACCGAGATGCCGGCCTCGGCCGGCGAGCAGGGGCCCGGCGAAATCACCAGGCGCTCTATGCCCTCGCGCGCGATCAACGCCTCCACCTCGGCCACCGTGGTCTCGTCGTTGCGCAGCACGGTCACCTCGGCGCCCAGCTCGCCAAAGTACTGGACGATGTTGTAGGTGAAGCTGTCGTAGTTGTCGATCATCAGGAGCTTCATGCTGGCTCTCCTTCGGATGGATCAAGGCCCAGCCCGCTCGTTCCCGCACGCAAGCGGGCAAACTCGCGGTGCTCGTAGGCAATGCAGGCCTCCATGAGATCGCGGTAGACGGCCTCCATCACATCGGGCTGGCCGCCCTCCTGTTCGCAGCGCTCGCGCACGCGCTGCACGATGGCCTCGATGCGCGCCTCGTCGCGCACCTGGTTCACATCGCCCTTGATGCGCGCGGCCTGCTGCATATAGCCTATGCGCGTGACCAGCAGCGGCACCAGCACGTCGTCCAGCGCATTCACCTGGCGGCGCACGTCTTCCATGGTGGTGCAGTTTTCAACCTTGTCGATGGCACGACTCATTCCAGCTCTCCCCGGCGCTCTGCGCCGTCCACATCACACAAAACAGGCACAGCAGCGCCAGAGAGACGGCCGGCCAGGGCCGCCCCGCGGCAAAGGCCGTCGTCCCCCTTGCTGGGGGAAGGCGCGCGGCGCCTCAGGGGGTGCTCGTACCTCATTCCAATCCCTCTTCCACCAGTTCGGCGGCGCGCAGCAAGGCACGGGCCTTGTGCTCGGTTTCCTTCCATTCCAGCTCCGGCACGGAGTCGGCCACCACACCGGCCGAGGCCTGAACGTAAAGCATGCCGTCCTTGATCACGCCGGTGCGTATGGCGATGGCCAGATCCATATCGCCCGCAAAGCTCAGATAGCCGCAGGCGCCGCCGTAGATGCCGCGCTTGGTGGGTTCGAGCCGGTCGATGACTTCCATCGCATGCACCTTGGGCGCGCCTGTCAGCGTGCCGGCGGGGAAAGTGGCCTTGAACACATCCATGCTGTCCATGCCGTCCTGCAGAATGCCTTCCACATTGCTCACGATGTGCATGACATGGCTGTAGCGCTCCACGGCAAAGGCCTCGGTCACCTTGACCGTGCCGGTCCTGGCGATGCGGCCTATGTCGTTGCGCGCCAGATCGATCAGCATTACGTGCTCGGCGCGCTCCTTGGGGTCCGCCACCAGTTCCTGCTCGGTGGCCTTGTCGGCCTCGGGCGTGGCGCCGCGCGGGCGCGTTCCGGCCAGCGGGCGAATGGTGATTTTCTGACCCTCGGCCGTGTTCTCCTGGCGCACCAGGATCTCGGGGCTGGCGCCCACCACATGGAAGTCCCCGAAATGGTAGAAGTACATGTACGGGCTGGGGTTCAGCGAACGCAGCGCGCGGTACAGCGACAGCGGCGAGGCCGTGAAGCGCTTGTGGATGCGCTGGCCCACCTGCACCTGCATAAAGTCGCCCGCGGCAATCAGCTCCTTGGCCTGCTGCACGGCGGCCAGATAGTCCTGCTTGTCGAAGCTGCGCTGGGCCGGATGGCTTTCGCCGGCGCGGATCTGCGGCGCGCTGACCGAGTAGCGCAGCTGGTCCTTGAGCTGGCGCAGCCGCTTCTTGGCG
>JAFAIY010000316.1 GCA_019236485.1 Comamonas sp.
CCCTTCATGGCCTTGCCGTCCCAGTGCAGTCCCGGCGTGGCGTAGAAGCCATCGGACCAGAGCTGCACGCGCTGCAGATAGGCGCTGCGCACCAGATCGGCAAACGGCAGGCTCTGTCCGTTTACCGCGACCGCATCGTTGGCAAAGCGCACGCTCTTGGCGTCCCCTCCATGCAGGCGCACCGCGCATTCGGCCAGACGCTCGCGCAGCTGCCGCGCCGCATCCTGGGCGGCCTTGCCGTTGAGGTCGGCCCCCGTGGACGCGGCCGTGGCCGAGGTATTCGCCACCTTGCTGGTATCGGTAGCCGTGACGCGCACCCGCTCGAAAGCCACGCCCAGCTCATGCGCCACCACCTGGGCCACCTTGGTGTTCAGCCCCTGGCCCATTTCCGTGCCGCCGTGGTTCACCAGGATGGAGCCATCGGTATAGATATGCACCAGGGCTCCGGCCTGGTTGAAATGCGCGACGTTGAAGGAAATGCCGAACTTCAGCGGCGTCAACGCCAGCCCACGCTTGAGCACCGGGCTCTGGGCATTGAAGGCGGCCGCGGCCGCGCGGCGCGCACGGTAGTCGCTGGAGGCCTCGAGCTCGGCCACCAGTTCGTGGATCACGTTGTCGGTGACCGTCTGCTCGTAGGGCGTGACGTTGTGCTCTTCCTGGCCGTAGAAGTTGACGCGCCGCACATCGAGCGGATCGCGCCCCAGCTCGCGCGCAATCGTGTCCAGGATGTTCTCAATGGCGATCGCTCCCTGGGGACCGCCAAAGCCGCGGAAGGCCGTGTTGCTCTGGGTATTGGTCTTGCCCATATAGCCATGCATGCTGACATCGGGCAGCCAGTAGGCATTGTCGAAATGGCATAGCGCGCGCGTCATCACCGGCGCCGACAGGTCGGCCGAATGTCCGGCGCGCGAGACCATGGATATCTCGGCCCCCAGCACGCGGCCTTCGTCGTCGTAGCCGACCTCGTATTCGTACCAGAAGCAGTGGCGGCGGCCCGTGATCATGAAGTCGTCGTCGCGGTCCAGGCGCAGCTTCACGGGCCGGCGCAAACGGGTCGCGGCCACGGCGGCCACGCAGGCGAACAGCGCCGACTGCGACTCCTTGCCGCCGAAGCCGCCGCCCATGCGGCGGCATTCCACCTGCACCGCATGCGAGGCCAGGCCCAGCGCATGGGCCACCAGATGCTGCATCTCGCTGGGGTGTTGGGTGGAGCAGTGAATATGCACGGCCCCGTCTTCCTTGGGAATCGCGTAGCTGATCTGGCCTTCGAGATAGAACTGCTCCTGGCCGCCCACCTCGAAGCTGTCCTTGAGCCTGTGCGGCGCCCCGGCTATCGCCGCGCGTGCGCCGCCCTCGTGGCTGCTGCGCTCCAGATGCATGGGCGGCATCACATACTGGCCCAGCTCGTGGGCCTGCTGCGGCGTCAGCACCGGCGGCAGCGCCTCGATGGTGGCCGAACTCTTGGCCAGCGCCGCCGCGCGGCGCGCCTGCTCCCGCGTGCGGGCGATCACCGCAAACAGCGGCTGGCCCACGTAGCGGATCTCGCCGTCGCAGAGAATCGGATCGTCATGGATGATGGAGCCGCAATCGTTGACGCCGGGAATGTCGGCCGCCGTGATCACCTCCACCACGCCGGGCATGGCACGCACGGCCTCCAGCGCCAGCGCCGTGAGCCGGCCATGGGCCACCGGCGAAAGCCCCAGCGCGCAGTGCAGCGTGCCTTCGAGTTCGGGCAGATCATCGATATAGGCGGCCTCGCCCGCCACATGCAGATGTGCGGACTCGTGCTTGCGGCTGACGCCCACGCGCGCGCCCCGGTCCAGCGCCTGCGCCTCGCCCGCTTCATCGAGGCGGGTGGCCGTGTTGCGGCGGTAGTCGGCAAAGGTCTCGGCAATCTGCTCGTTGCTCAGTTCATGTGGATGCTTCATCTCAGGCTCCCTGCTCCGCGGCTGCGGGGACGGCATGGGGCATCACGCTCCACACGCTGGCGTCTGCGCTGTCCACGGGCTGTTCCACCCGGGTTTCCAGCCACAGGCGTTGAATCAGGTTCTGCGCCACCTTGAGCCGGTATTCCGCACTCGCGCGCATATCGCTCATGGGTTGGAAGTCGGCGGCCAGGGCGGCCTGCGCGGCCGCCACGTTTTCCTGGCTCCAGGGCTTGCCGAGCAGGGCCGCTTCGGCGCGGGCCGCTCGTTTGACCGTGGCCGCCATGCCGCCGAAAGCCAGGCGTATGGCGGCCACCGTCTCCCCCTCGAGCTCTAGCGCAAAGCCCGCGCACAGGGCCGAGATGTCACAGTCGAAGCGCTTGCTGATCTTGTAGGCGCGCACCTGGCGCTGCATGGCCGCCAGCGGCACGGCCATGGCCTGCACGAACTCGCCGGGCTCCAGCTGGTTCTTCATATAGTCGAGATAGAACTCGGTCAGCGGCATGCGGCGCACGCGTGAGCCCTTGCGCAGCTCGATCTGCGCATCCAGCGCCATCAGCACCGGAGGCGAGTCGCCGATGGGCGAGCCATTGGCCACATTGCCGCCCATGGTGCCCGCATGGCGTATGGGCGTGGAGGCAAAGCGCAGCCAGACGTCGGTGAGGCCGGGTACGCGCCGCACCAGCGCGCTCCAGGCCGCCTCCAGCGAGGCGGCTGCGCCTATGTACAGCTCGCCGCCCTCGGCATCGGGGCGCACCTCGATGCGCTTCATCTCGGCCACGTCGCCGACATAAATCATGTCGCCCAGATCGCGGAACTGCTTGTTGACCCACAGGCCCACATCGGTGGAGCCCGCCACGATGCGCGCCTTGGGCTTGGCTTCGCAGAGAGCGGCCAGCGCATCCAGCGTGCGCGGCGCATGGAAGTGATCGGTGCGTGCATTCTGCGTGGCCGCATAGTCCAGCCCCGCGCCATCGCTGCGCAGGCCTTGGAGCGCGGCCACCACGGGCGCCGTATCCAGGCGCACGGCGGGCAGATCGAACATGCGCTGGCCCGCATCGAGAATCGGGCGATAGCCCGTACAGCGGCACAGATTGCCAGAGAGCTCGTCGGCCAGCTGCTGGCGCGTGGGCTGAGTGCCCTGCTGTCTGTGCAGCTCGTAGGCCGACCACAGCGACATCACGATGCCGGGCGTGCAGAAGCCGCATTGCGAGCCATGACAGTCCACCATGGCCTGCTGCACCGGGTGCAGCGCGGCGCAGCCGGCCTGGCCCGCGCACTGCGGCTTGAGGTCTTCCACGGTGAACAAGGCCTTGCCGTGCAGGCTGGGCAGAAACTGGATGCAGGCATTGACGGACTGCAGGCGCAGGCCGTTGATGGCCTGGGCATCGCCGGCTTCGGCCAGTTCGCCGATGACGACGGTACAGGCGCCGCAATCGCCTTCGTTGCAGCCCTCCTTGGTGCCGGTGCAGTGCGCGTCTTCGCGCAGCCACTGCAGCACCGAGCGCGTGGGATGCGGTCCCTGCACCTCCACCACCGCGCCGCGGTGGTAAAAGCGTATGGGCTGTGAGTTCTGACTTGTGCTCATGGTCGTGGGGCCAAAATAGGTGGAGCGCCTGCATGCAAGATGCGTTCCAGGCGCTGCAGATGTCAACATTGCAAGACTACGCGTCCCCCCGCAGCTTCGCATATGACGGTGCTCATATTGGCTATGTGGCAGTGCATATATGCCCCCACAAAAACAAGGGAGAACCCCTAAAAAACGCCGCTCCGAAGAAATATTTTCAGATTTCGGTCGCTTCGGGAATCCCTATCTTGATAGCTGCCGGCGCCTGCCAATGGCTCGTTTCAGGCCTGATTTCGAGGGAATCCACGACAGCTCAGGCGCCGGCCGCTATCGAAATCAGGAGTCGCCGGCATCGGGCGCGGGGCGCACGGTCTCGTCGCTGTCGAGCTGGCTGAACACCAGCGTGGCGGCCAGCGTCATCAGGGCCACGGTCACGAAAGTGGCGCGGATGGCCAGCATGCGGTCGCCGGCCTGCAGATGCCACATATCGCTAAAGCCCGTGAGCAGGGCGCCGGCCAGGGCCACCCCCATACTCATTGCCAGCATCTGCACCATGGACAGCAGGCTGTTGCCGCTGCTGGCGTTCTCGCCCTCCATGTCCTTGAGCGTGACCGAGTTCATGGCCGAGAACTGCATGGAGTTGAAGCCGCCGAAGATGAAGAGCTGCAGCAGCAGCAACCAGGTCGGCATGCCGGGCACGACCAGGCCGAACGAAGCCAGCATCAGCGCCAGCATCACCGAGTTGACCTGCAGCACGCGCTTGTAGCCGAAGCGCTGCACGGTGCGCACCGCGATGCGCTTGACCAGCATGGAGCCTATCACCGTGGCCAGCATCATCAGGCCGGCGCTCACGGGCGACATGTCCAGGCCGATCTGCAACAGCAGCGGAATCAGGAACGGCGCCGCACCGCTGCCGAAGCGCGCGAACAGATTGCCCAGCAGCCCCACGCGCAGCGAGCGCACCTTGAACAGCTCGGGCGCGAACAGGGGCTCGGCAATGCGCAGCGCATGCATCCAGTAGCTGGCCAGGCTGGCTAGGCCGAAGACCATGAGCACGGCGACCAGGGCCATGCCCAGGCCCACGCCCGACAGCCCGTCCAGCGCGACCGAGATGGCCACCATGCCGAAGGCCAGCATGGCATAGCCCGCGGTGTCGAATTTGCGCACCGCCACGAGAGCGCTGCGCGGGAACCAGCGCCAGGTCGCCCACAGCCCGATCAGGCCCACGGGCACATTGATCCAGAAGATCCAGTGCCAGGACAGGTATTCCACCATCCAGCCGCCCAGCGTAGGCCCGAGCAGCGGCCCCACCTGACCCGGAATCGCGATGAAGCTCATGGCACGGATGAAATCGTCGCGCGGATAGGTGCGCAGCACGGCCAGCCGCCCCACGGGCAGCATCATGGCGCCGCCCACGCCCTGCACCACGCGCGCCGCGACCAGAAACGAGAGATTGGGCGAGAGCGCGCACAGCACCGAGCCCAGCACAAACAGCGCGATGGCCACGCCGTACACGCGGCGCGTGCCGAAGCGGTCGGCCACCCAGCCCGTGGCCGGGATCAGCATGGCCGTGGTCAGCGCATAGGCGACGATGACGGACTGCATCTTCAGCGGGCTCTCGCCCAGCGCCTCGGCCATGGACGGCAGGGCGGTGTTGAGGATGGTCGCGTCCAGCGCCTGCATGAAAAAACCTATGGCCACCAGCCACAGCAGCCGTTCCTTATGCGGCGCATGCGCCGACGGGGTCAGCTCAGCCATCGTTCTCTCCCGAAAATTCTTGTTCTGCGGCAACAAAAAAGCCGCTGACTAGCAGCGGCCTGACAGATCACGCCGGGCGCAAGCGACCGGCGTCGGAACACGGCTTATACCGAGAAGCTGGAGCCGCAGCCGCAGGTGGTGGTGGCGTTGGGGTTCTTGATCACGAACTGGGCGCCCTGCAGGTCTTCCTTGTAGTCGATCTCGGCGCCGACCAGGTACTGGTAGCTCATGGCGTCGATCAGCAGCGAGACGCCATTCTTGGTCATGGTCGTGTCGTCCTCGTTGGTGATCTCGTCGAACGTGAAGCCATACTGGAAGCCAGAGCAGCCACCACCCTGCACGAAAACGCGCAACTTCAGATCGGGATTGCCTTCTTCGGCGATCAGGTCGGCCACCTTCGCAGCGGCGCTGTCGGTGAAGAGGATCGGTGCGGGCATTTCGGTGGTGGTTTCGGCTACGGCGCTCATGGGAATACTCCGGAGTTTCTTGACTACCCGAAATGGTACAGCACCGGGCTCGGGAATTCTGGCCGTGCGGCTTTGCCGATAGGCCAAGTGGGGGCATTGCAGATTCCAACCGCACACAAAAAAACCGCCCAGAACTTGCGCCCGGAGCGGTTTTTTGTGGAAAGACCTGCCGCAGCAGGTCTTTCCCGCAGGAGAAACGGATTAACGCTTCGAGAACTGCTTGGCGCGGCGTGCGGAGTGCAGACCGACCTTCTTACGTTCGACTTCACGAGCATCGCGAGTCACGAAGCCGGCTTGGCTCAGTGCAGGCTTCAGAGCTGCGTCATAGTCGATCAGGGCACGGGTGATGCCGTGACGGGTTGCGCCGGCTTGACCGGATTCGCCGCCGCCATGGACGTTCACTTGAATGTCGAAAGTCTCCAGGTTCTCAGTCAGAACCAGAGGTTGCTTTGCGATCATGATGGAGGTTTCGCGACCGAAGTACTGCTGAATGTCCTTGCCATTCACAGTAATCTTGCCGGAGCCCTTCTTCAGAAACACGCGAGCGACGCTGGACTTGCGACGGCCTGTGCCATTGTTCCAATCACCAATCATCTAGGTCTCCTTAGATTTCCAGAGCCTTAGGCTGCTGTGCGGTATGGGGGTGCTCAGCACCGCCGTAAACCTTCAGCTTCTTGATCATGGCGTAGCCCAGAGGACCCTTGGGCAGCATGCCCTTGACGGCCTTCTCGAGAGCACGGCCAGGGAACTTGGCTTGCAGGTCGCGGAAGTTGGTGGCAGTGATGCCGCCGGGGAAACCGGAGTGACGGTAGTACACCTTGTCCAGGTTCTTGGTACCAGTGACCTTGAGCTTGGAGGCGTTGATGATGACGATGTAGTCACCGGTGTCAACGTGAGGTGTGTAAATGGCCTTGTGCTTGCCGCGCAGACGGAGTGCCACTTCGCTGGCGACACGTCCGAGCACCTTATCGGTGGCGTCAATCACAAACCACTCGTGTTGCACCTCAGCGGGCTTTGCGCTGAATGTAGACATGAGTTTTCTCTTTCAAGAGGGTTTGGCGGATCCTTTTCCGCGGTCGGTGCTTCTTCTTGAAAAAGACGAATCTTTTAAAGGAAGCCTCTTAGGCGGGGTTACTCGAACCGAAGTCCAAGCCTTCGCCGCGGGACCCATAAAATCGCTGCGAAGCCGGCCATTATACAAAAACCGCCCAATTTGCGCATTCCCGTGCCAGGCCTGTTGTGAAAACCCCGGTTTTCCCCGGGCCGCCACGGTCCGGCGCCCTCTCAACCTTTCAGCCATCAAGGGCAAATCGGACAGAGAAACCTCTCTCTTGCACCCCTTGCCCGGCTGGTTACCATCCGCCCATATGTTCAGTTACCGCCACGCCTTCCATGCCGGCAACCACGCCGATGTGCTCAAGCACACCGTGCTGATCGCCACCGTGCAATACCTCACGCAAAAGGAGGCGGCGCTGACGGTGCTCGACACCCACGGCGGCGCGGGCCTGTACCGCCTGGACGGCGACTATGCCAGCAAGAGCGGCGAGGCCGAAGACGGCATCCTGCGCCTGGCCGCGGCCAAGGAGGCCGAACTCGCTCCCGTGCTGCAGGACTATATGCGGATGGTGCGCAGCTTCAACCAGGGCAACGCGATACGCAACTACCCCGGCTCGCCCTTCATCTCCCAGGCGCTGCTGCGCCCGCACGACCGGCTCAAGGCTTTCGAGCTGCACCCGACCGATATGCGCTCGCTGACGGGCAATATGGCCCAGCTGGAAGTGGGCCGCAAGGTCAGCATCCTGCTCGAGGACGGCTTTGAGGGCGTGAAGAAATTCCTGCCTCCGCCGGCCCGCCGCGCTTTGCTGCTCTGCGACCCCAGCTACGAACTCAAGACCGACTACGGCCGCGTGCTGGACATGGTGACGGACAGCCTCAAGCGCTTTCCCACGGGCACTTACGCCATCTGGTACCCCATCATTCCGCGCCCCGAGGCCCACGACCTGCCCAAGCGCCTCAAGACCATGGCCACCAAGGCCGGCAAGAGCTGGCTGCACGCCACGCTGACCGTCAAGAGCAACAAGACCTCGGAGCGCGGCGGCCTGCCGGCCAGCGGCATGCTCCTGATCAACCCGCCGTTCAACCTCAAGGAGCAGCTCAAGCCCGCCATGCCGCAGCTGGTGAAGCTGCTGGGCCAGGACGGCAACGCGGCTTTCACGCTGGAATCGGGCGGCTGATCCGCAGCAGCTGCAAAAAAAAGAGGACCTCAACGGTCCTCTTGTTATTTGTGATGCCGGCTGGGCTGGTTGGCCGAGGTATGTACCTGGCGGCCGCCATGCTTGGCGGACTTCACCTTGTTGCGTGCCTCGCCGACCATGGTGCGTCCCGAGGACTTGCGCGCCGAGGCGCTCAGCCGGGCCGGACATTCGTCCTCGTCGTCGTCGAGCTGCCATAGCTCCACGGGCTTGATGCCCAGGCCCAGCATGCCCAGCTCCTGGGCCGCTGCCTTGCTCAGGTCGATCACGCGTCCCGGAGCGAACGGGCCGCGGTCATTGATGCGCACCACCACGCTTTTGCCCGTGACCGAGCTGCGCACGCAGACCCGGCTGCCGAACGGCAGGTCGCGGTGCGCGGCCGTGAAGTCCGTGCTGTCGAAACGCTCGCCGCTGGCGGTCTTGCGGCCGTGGAACTGCTCGCCATACCAGGAGGCCAGGCCCGACTGATCGCTTTCACGCGGCGGGTTCAGATCGTATTTGTTGCTGTCTTCGGGGGTGTCGGCCTTGTCGGCATCGCCGGGCTTGTTGGCCTTGATGCCCAGGCCCTTGTCGCGGTAGTTGCTGCGCGCATAGGCATCGGGCCGCAGCGGCGCCGAGGCCTGAGGCTTGGACTTGAGCTGGGCGCGCTCCGCCGCGTTCAGCGCGCCCCGGCTTTGCTGCGCCGCATCCTGGGTGGCTGGATTCTCCGGCAGGGGCGCGCAGCCGGCCATGACGGCGGTGACAAGCCCCAGCGCCATCCAGCGACAGCAACGCCATTCTTTTTTTTGCGACACGGGCGGGTTCTCCTTGAAAACTCAAGCGAGTGCCGCCAAGCCTGGCCGCCCCGGCGGCCCGCAAGCTTCAGGCTTACAGACCCAGGCGGTCGCAGATCTCCAGAGTGGCGACGCTCTGATTCATCGTATAGAAGTGCAGCCCGGGAGCACCCTGGCTGCGCAACTGCTCGCATAGATGAGTCACGACATCCAGGCCAAAGGCACGAATGGATGCGGAGTCATCTCCGAACGCCTGCAGACGCAGGCGAATCCAGCGCGGAATCTCGGCGCCACAGGCATCCGAGAAGCGCATCAGCTGTGTAGAGCTGGTGATGGGCATGATTCCCGGCACGACGGGTATATCAAGCCCCAGGGCCCTCACATCATCCACAAAGCGCAGGTAGGCATCGGCATTGTAGAAGTACTGGGTGATAGCGGAATCTGCCCCGGCGCGCACTTTAACAACAAATGCCTCAAGATCGCTGCGTGGGGACTTTGCTTGAGGGTGAGTTTCGGGATATGCGGCCACTTCGATGTGGAACCAGTCGCCGAATTCCTGCTTCACGAAAGCCACCAGATCGCTGGCGTAATGGAACTCGCCACCCAGACCGTAGCCGCTGGGCAGGTCACCGCGCAGGGCCACGATACGCCTGACGCCCATGGCCTTGAGCTCCCTGAGTTCGGTGCGCACCTTGTCATGCGTGGCGCCTATGCAGGAGAAGTGCGAAGCCGCGCTCACACCCTCGTTCTGGATGTCGCTCACCATGGTGAAGGTGCCGGCCTGGGTGGAGCCTCCGGCGCCGTAGGTCACGGAGCAGAACTCGGGCTTGCGCGCATACAGCGCCTGGCGCACGCCCACATGCTTGGCCGCGCCTTCGGGCGTCTTGGTCGGGAAAAACTCGAAGCTGATCGGGAAGCTCATGACGGTTGTCTCGGAATTTCTGGTCTAGGAATGGCGCTCAGCGCTCGTTGCGCTTTTTCTGTTTGGCGCGAGCCGGTCCGGGCTGGCCGAAGCTGGCGACCTCGGGGTCCTCGTACAGCTCCTGCTTCTCGCGCTTGGCGCGCATATCGGCGCGCGAGGGGCGCTTGGCCGCGGCCTTCTTGGCGGCCGGCTTGGGCTGCTCTTCTGCCGTATCGGCAATGGCAGGCGCCTTGACCTCGGCGCCCTGCTGCGCATAGACAAAGAATTCGTGGTTGCCGTCGCCTCCTTCTATGGGCGAATCCAGCCACTGCAGCACCGTCATGCCCAGCTCGGCCAGGCAGTCGCGGATGCGCTGCTCAACCTCGGCATACAGCGCCGGATCGCGCACGATGCCACCCTTGCCGACCTGGCCGGGCTGCAGCTCGAACTGCGGCTTGACCAGCATCAGCAGGCGGCCATGGGGCTTGAGCAGCTGCACGGCAGAGGGCAGAACCAGGGTCAGCGAGATGAAGGACACATCGCCGGTGACAAAGTCGAACGCGGGCGTGATGTCTATGTTCTCGGTGCCGGGCCTGCGGCGGCGCTCCACCGAGGCTTGGCCATCGGCCTTGGCGCGGGCCTTGGCCGCACGCTCGGCCTTGAAGGCCTCGATGTCCTGCTCCTTGGCGTCGTCGCTGTCGTCGTAGTCCTCGTCGACCTGACCGCCGTTGCGCATCCAGGCGTAAGGTGCCTGGGGCTGGGTGTCGTTGTCTTCCTCTTCCTCGACGACTTCGCTGAGCGCCTCGTCGCAGGCCGCGGCTAGCGACTCGGCCGTCATGGCGCGGGCGTTCAGGCCCTCCACGCAGACCACGCGCTCATCGGCGCGCAGGCGCTCATGCAGCTGGCCGTGGCCCACATCCACGCCTATGACCTGGGCCGCGCCCTGCTGCAGCAGACAGTCGGTGAAGCCGCCCGTGCTCTGGCCCACGTCCAGGCAGCGCAGGCCTGCGACCTTGAAGCCCGTGGCGGCCAGCGCGCCTTCAAGCTTGAGGCCGCCGCGCGAGATGTACTTGGCCTCGGCCGCATCCAGCAGCTGCAGCTCGGCGCCCGCGGGAATCTCGTCGCCGTTCTTGGCGACCTTCTTCCAGGGTGCCAGCGGCGTGAGCCGCCATTCCACACCCGAGGCAATCAGGCGCTGGGCCTGTGAGCGTGTGGCGGCATGGCCGGCCTCAACTAAAAAAACATCTGCGCGCATCGCGTCGCTCTCCAGGGAATCTCGGTTAGTGCTGGCATCCACCCTCAAAAACTGGCGCGGACCAATGCCAGGGACGCCGAGCAAGGGCCGCCCCGCAGCGAGGGCGTCGCCCCCCTCCGGCGAAGCCAGAGAGGGGGAAGGCGCAAAGCGCCTCAGGGGGTGTTAATAACGATAGGTCTCGGGCTTGTAAGGGCCTTGCTTGCTCACACCGATATAGGCAGCCTGGGCTTCGGTCAGCTCGGTCAGCTGGGCGCCGACCTTCTTCAGGTGCAGACGCGCGACCTTCTCGTCGAGGATCTTGGGCAGCACATAGACCTTGCCCACTTCATAGGCGTCGGGACGGGTGAACAGCTCGATCTGCGCCAGGGTCTGGTTGGCAAAGGAGTTGGACATCACGAAGCTGGGGTGGCCGGTGGCGCAGCCCAGGTTCACCAGACGGCCCTTGGCCAGCAGAATGATCTTCTTGCCATCGGGGAAGGTGATGTGGTCGACCTGGGGCTTGATCTCTTCCCACTCGTACTTCTCGATCGAAGCCACGTCGATCTCGTTGTCGAAGTGGCCGATGTTGCAGACGATGGCCTCATCCTTCATGGCCAGCATGTGCTCGTGGCGAATGATGTCCTTGTTGCCGGTGGTGGTCACGAAGATGTCGCACTTGTCGGCCGCGTACTCCATGGTCACGACCTTGTAGCCTTCCATCGCGGCCTGCAGGGCGTTGATGGGATCGATCTCGGTCACCCACACTTGCGCACGCAGAGCGGACAGCGCCTGGGCGCAGCCCTTGCCCACGTCGCCGTAGCCAGCCACCACGGCCACCTTGCCGGCAATCATCACGTCGGTGGCGCGCTTGATGCCGTCCACCAGGGATTCACGGCAGCCATAGAGGTTGTCGAACTTGCTCTTGGTCACCGAGTCGTTGACGTTGATGGCGCGGAACAGCAGGCTGCCGTTGGCGGACATTTCGTTGAGGCGGTGCACGCCGGTCGTGGTTTCCTCGGTCACGCCCAGAATCTGGGCCGACTTGCGGCTGTACCAGGTGGCATCCACGGCCAGCTTGGCCTTGATGGCCGCGAAGACGATCTTCTCTTCCTCGGAGCCGGGGTTGGCCAGCACGGACAGATCCTTCTCGGCCTTCTTGCCCAGGTGCATGAGCATGGTGGCATCGCCGCCGTCGTCGAGGATCATGTTCGGGCCTTCGTTCTCCGCGCCCTTGGCGCCGAATTCGAAGATGTTGTGGGTGTAGTCCCAGTAGTCCTTCAGCGATTCGCCCTTGATGGCGAACACGGGCACGCCGGTCTCGGCAATCGCGGCCGCGGCATGGTCCTGGGTGGAGAAGATGTTGCACGAAGCCCAGCGCACTTGCGCACCCAGAGCCGTCAGCGTCTCGATCAGCACGGCCGTCTGGATGGTCATGTGCAGCGAGCCGGTGATGCGTGCGCCCTTGAGCGGCTGGGCGGCGGCGAATTCTTCGCGCACGGCCATCAGGCCCGGCATTTCGGTTTCGGCGATGCGGATTTCCTTGCGGCCCCAGCTGGCCAGGGAAATGTCGGCGATCGCGCGGTCTTGGGTATTGCTCATGAAAACTCCTGCTCGGAACAAACTTGGAAACAGTCCACGATCTGCAGCAGGAGGGAAAGCGCCGCACCGCACAGAAAGCGTGGGTGAGCGTCGTTGCGAGTGTTGGGTCCGAGCCTCACGCCCCGCCTGATGGGGGACGCTGCAACGCTCCTCGGATATCCGGCGATTATAGACGCGGCCGCATCCACGGCGCCGCGAAAGGGCTCAGCCCCCGCCCCTGGCCGACCTGGCGGCCACGCGCAGCATCTGCTGGAATTTCGGGCATTCCAGATGGCTGGGCGCCGGGCATTGCGCCGCATGGCGCAGGCCTTCGCGCAGCGCCGTCATGCGGCGTATGCAGCGGTCCAGCTCCTCGGCCTTGCGCGCCAGCGCCTGCCTGTCCACCTCCAGCGCGCCGCCGTCGCCGAACATCTGGCGGATCTCGGCCAGCGAAAAGCCGGCCGTGCGACCCAGCGTGATCAAAGCCAGCTGCTGCAGCACCTGGGGCTGGTACTGGCGCCGCAGGCCGTGGCGCGCGCAGGAGGAAATCAGGCCCTGGGTCTCGTAATAACGCAGGGTGGAGGCGGTCAGGCCGGACTCGTGGGCCACGGCGCCGATATCGATGAGCATGGATGCTTGACTTGAAGTTGGCTTCAAGTCGCATAGTCGGTTTTTCTTCGTACCAAGGCAAGCCGTATGAGCATAGACCACCCCGTTCCCCTGGCCCAGACCCTGGTCGTGGGCCTGAGCGCCACCGCCGCCATCGACCTCTGGGCCATGCTGCGCCGGCGGCTGTTCGGCGTGCCCGCACTCGACTACGCCCTGGTCGGGCGCTGGCTGCTGTATCTGCCCGAGGGCCGCTGCACTCATGCGCCGATCACGGCCTCGGCGCCCAAGGCCTACGAAGCCGCCACGGGCTGGAGCGCCCACTACCTGATCGGCATGCTGTTCGCCCTGGCCCTGGTGGCCCTAGAGGGCCCGGCCTGGCTGGAGGCGCCGCGCCTGCTGCCGGCGCTGGCCGTGGGCCTGGCCAGCGTGGTGTTTCCGTTTTTCGTGATGCAGCCCGGCATGGGCCTGGGCGTGGCGGCCAGCCGCGCACCCAGGCCCTGGCTGGCACGCGGCCACAGCCTGCTCCTGCATGCGGTGTTCGGCCTGGCCATGTATGGCACGGCCCTGGCGCTGCAGGGATTCACCGCCTAGGGCGCGACCAGGCCCAGCAGCCGGTAGCCCACCTGCAGCTCGGTCAGCAGATGCCGGGGCTGGGCCGGATCGTGCTCTATCTTCTGGCGCAGATTCGCCATGTGCACGCGCAGATAGTGGGGGCGGTCCAGATACTCGGGGCCCCAGACCTGCAGCAGCAGCTGGCGGTGCGTCAGCACCCGGCCCTGGCCCGCGATCAGCGCCGCCAGCAGACGGAACTCTATGGGCGTCAGATGCACGGGCTCGCCGTCGCGCGCAACCTCGTGGGTGGCCAGGTCGACCGACACATTGCCGAAATGCGCACAGCTGCTGCTCTTGTCCGCCGCGGGCGCCTGCTGGCGGCGGCGCAGCATGACGCGCAGCCGCGCCAGCAGCTCGGGCACGCCGAAAGGCTTGGTCAGATAGTCGTCGGCCCCCGCATCCAGGGCCGCGACTTTCTCCTCCTCGCGCTCGCGCGCCGACAGCACCAGAATCGGCAGCTGGCTCCAGCGGCGCAGCTCGGCGATCACGGTCTTGCCGTCGGCATCGGGCAGGCCCAGGTCCAGCACCACGGCATCGGGCTGGCGGCTGGCCGCGTCGATCAGGCCGCGCTTGGCGGTGTCGGACTCGAACACCAGCCAGCCCTCGTCCTCCAGCGCCAGGCGCACAAAGCGCCGGATGCTGGCATCGTCTTCAATCAACAAAATTCTTGGGCCGCTCGCGTTCATTCGGAATCCCTGGTCTATGGCATCGGATTGTCGACGCTATTCGTCCATGCGCGGCTGCTCGGGCACCGGCAGGCGTATGGTGAACACCGTGCCCTCGCCTTCGGCGCCGGACTCGGCCCCCAGCGTGCCGCCATGGGCCTCCACGATGCGCTGCGCCAGGGTCAGGCCCAGGCCCATGCCGGAAACCGAGGACTCGGTCACGCCGCGTGTGAAGGGCTCGAACAGCTGAGCCGCAGCCATGTGGCGCGGCAGGCCCGGCCCCGTGTCCTGCAATTGCAGCAGGCAGTCCACCCCTTCTTTGTGCGCCGAGATCTGGATGGCCGTGCCCGCCGGCGTGTACTTGACGGCGTTGTCCAGCAGGTTGACGAGCACGCGCTCCATCAGCACCGCATCCACATGCAGCAGGGGCAGGTCCGGCGGCAGCCGGGTCTGCACCACATGGGCGGCCAGGCGGTCGCGCATCTGCTGCAGCGCGCTGCCCACCAGCTCGTCGGCGGGCAGCCATTCGCGCTTGAGATGTACCCCGCCCTGCTGCAGCCGCGCCATGGCCAGAAGATTGTCCACCAGCTGCTGCATGGACTGGGCCTGGTTGCGGATCTGCACCAGCATCTCGTGCGTCACGCCCTGGCTCGCATGGGGCAGGGCCGCCTGGGCCGCACCCAGAATGCCGGTCAGCGGCGTGCGCAGATCGTGCGAGACCGCCGACAGCAGGGTGTTGCGCAGCCGCTCGCCCTCCATGGCGATCTGGGTCTGCTGCGCGACCTCTACAAAGTGCACGCGCTCCAGCGCCAGCGCGATCTGGCTCGCGCAGGCCTGGAGCAGGCGGCGCTCCTCGGGCACTTCCAGCCGTTCGGGCGAGCGCAGATGCAGGGCCAGCACGCCGCGCGCGCGCACCGGAGCCATCAGCGGCATGTACAGGGCTGGCGATGCGGCCAGCGTGTCCGTGCCGTGGCCGGCCATCTGGCCGTGCTCCATGGCCCAGCGGCCCACGCTGGCGTCTATGCTGCCGGCGCTGCCCGCGGCGATATGCAGCTGCTCGTTGGCATCGGGCAGCAGCAGGCCGGTCTGCGCATCGAACACGCCCGAGATCGTGGTCAGCGCGGTCTGCGCGACCTGGTCCTGGGTCAGCGCGCCCGACAGATCGCGCGCCAGCCGCGCCAGCGCGCCGGCGCGGCGCTCACGTTCGGCGGCCACACGGGCCTCGTGGCGCAGCCTGGCCATGAGCTGGCCGCAGACCAGGGCCACGCCAAGCATCAGGCTGAAGGTAAACAGGTACTGGGTGTCGTTGACCGAGAACGAATCGCGCGGCGGCACAAAGTAGTAGTCGAAGCAGAGCACGGCCAGCAAGGCGGCCCAGGCCCCGGGCCCGCGCCCCCAGCGCAGGGCGGAGAGCACCACCACCAGCAGGAACAGCATGACCACGTTCGCGGGCTCGAACACCTGCAGCAGCAGCTCGGCCACAGCCGTGGCCGCAAAACAGGCCAGGCTAGCGCCCACATAGCCCACCCAGGCGATAGGCTTGCGCTCGCGGCTGCGCTTGCGCTCGGCGCTCTCGCTTTTGGGAACCGGCGGCGACAGCACCAGCACGTCCAGCCCCGGGTCCAGGCGCGCGATCTGCTCGATCAGATTGGGCGGCACCCAGGGCAGCCAGCGCGACACGCGCCGCTGCACCCGGGCCAGCACCAGATGGCTGGCATTGCGCTCGTGCGCGAAATCGACCAGGGCCTGGGCCACATCGGCGCCGGGGATGGTGGCCGTGTCCGCGCCCAGACGCGAGGCCAGGGCCAGGGTCTTGAGCACGGCCTCCTGCGCGCGCCGCGGCCGGTGCTGGCGCTCGGGCGCATCCACATAGACCACCATCCAGTCGGCCTCCAGCCGGCGCGCCAGCCGCGCAACCTGGCGCACCAGCGCATCGTCGCCGGCGCGGCCGCCCACGGCGACCAGCAGCCGCTCGCGCGCGGGCCAGACCTCGCCTATGGCGCGCTCGCGCCGGTAGTCGCGCATGTCTTCGTCGACGCGGTCGGCCGTGCGGCGCAGCGCCAGCTCACGCAGCGCCAGCAGATTGCCCAGACGGAAAAAATTGTGCGAGGCGCGCTCGGCCTGCTCCAGCGGATAGACCTTGCCGGCCTTGAGGCGGCGCAGCAGCTCCTCGGGTGAGATGTCGACGACCACGACCTCGTCGGCATCGTCGAAGATCTGGTCGGGCACGGTCTCGTGCACCTTGATGCCGACGATGCCGCCGACCACGTCGTTGAGGCTCTCCAGATGCTGGACGTTGAGCGTGGTCCAGACATTGATGCCGGCGTCGAGCAGCTCCTGCACGTCCTGCCAGCGCTTGGGGTGGCGCGAGCCGCTCACATTGCTGTGGGCCAGCTCGTCCAGCAGCAGCACGTCAGGGTGGCGCGCCAGCGCGGCGTCGAGATCGAACTCGGACAGCTGCCGGCCCTGGTAGGCCAGCATGCGGCGCGGCAGCTGCTCGAGGTCGTGCAGCTGCTGCTCGGTCTCGGCCCGGTCGTGCGTCTCTACCAGACCCACCAGCACCGAGCGCCCGGTCTGGCGCTCGCGCAGCGCGGCGGCCAGCATGGCATAGGTCTTCCCCACCCCGGCGTTGGAGCCGAAGTAGATGCGCAGCTTGCCGCGCGCGGCCTGCTGCCGTTCGGCCTGCAGCTGGGCCACCAGCGCATCGGGATCGGGGCGCGGGGCGATGGGGGGGAGATTGTTGGCGGGCATGAGGCAATCAGCGTATCACTCAAAGCGTTAAAAGGCCGCGCTCAGGCCCAGCACCCAGCCGCTGCGGCCCAGGCTGCGCAGCTGGCCCTGGCCATTGGCGGCGCTGTAATAGCGGGCATCGGCCGTGGTGCCCGCATAGGCCAGGGTCGCGGTCCATGGACCCCAGCTCCTGGCCAGGGACAGGCGCCAGTCGGCATAGGACACCGCGCTGTAGTTGCGCACATAGGTATAGCCTCCATGCAGGCCCAGCGTGGCCCAGTCGCCCAGACCATGCTGGTAGTTCAGATCCAGGTACTGGCTGCCGCGGCTGCTGCCGGCCGGCGCCAGCGCCGTGGCGAAGGCGGAGCCCGCCGTGCCGTCCTGCAGGCCGAAGTACGGGCTCAGCGCCAGCGACCATTTGGCGCTGAAGCCGCCATGGCTGGCGCCCAGATAGGCCTCGGTGGTATCGAAGCGCCGGCTAGATCCAGGGTCCGCCGCCAGTCTGGCGCCCGGATAGCGGTAGTGCAGCAGGCCCGTGTCCAGCTGCCAGCCCGGCGCCACTTCGGCACGCCAGCCGCCATAGATGTCCTGCTCCAGCCCCTGGCCCTGGCCATAGCTGTGGGTGGAGACATTGGACAGCGAGCTGCCCAGATACCAGCCCTGCGGCAGGGCCAGTTCGATGCCGCCCTGCACGGCGGCCCCGCGCCAGGTCTGGGAGATGCCGCGAAAGCGGTAGTCGCTGAGCAGGCTCAGGCTGCCCGTGAGCGGCCAGGCGGACGGCTTGTCGGCTGCCGCGGCCGGAGTCTGGCCGTCCTGAGCCAGGGCCGGAATTGCCGCCGAAAGGGCAGCGAGGCCGAACGCGGCCGAAGCGGCCAGGGAACGCGATAGGGCCAGCGCCGATGGGAAAGATTTGCACATGATGAAGAAAGCTTGGGCAAGACCTGCCCCGCCCGCCCCGGATAGCGGAGCAGGATGGGAGGCAGGCGTGAGAAGGAGTTAAACCAGGC
>JAFAIY010000365.1 GCA_019236485.1 Comamonas sp.
GCAGCAGCGCCCAGGTGCGCAGCGGCGAGGAATTCGACGGCGTGCGCGCCTATCGCCATGGCGATCCGCTCAAGCTCGTGGTCTGGAAGAAAGCCGCGCAATCCTTCGCGGCCGGCGGACATCAGCTGGTGAGCCGCGACCGGCCCCTGGCCCACCAGCATAGGCTGTGGCTCGATGTGCGCAGCACCGGCCTGACCGACCATGAAGCGCGGCTGTCGCGCCTCACGGCCTGGGTGCTGATGGCCGAGCAGCAGGGCCGCAGCTGGGGCCTGCGCCTGCCGGGCGGCCAGGAAATCGCGCCCGGCAACGGCCCTCAGCACACCACACGCTGCCTAGAGGCATTGGCGGCCTGCCCATGAAGCAACCTGCCCCCCGACTTCCCCGCTCACGGTCCCTGATATTGGCAGGGGAAGCTTTCCATCCTGGGGCGGCCTGGCGATGAAGCTTTCCTCAATGTCTGCCAATCCCGGCGGCCCGTGGCTGCAGCGGCTGAGCAAGCTGCCGCGCGATGCGCGCGACACCTTGTTCCTGCTGGCCGTCTGCGCCTGGATTTTGCTGCCGCAGATCCAGCACCTGCCCTGGTGGGCCAGCGCCTTCGCGGCTGGCCTGCTGCTGTGGCGCGCCCGCCTGGCCTTGCGCGGCGCGGCCCTGCCCGGCCGCTGGGCTCTGGCCACGGCGCTGGCGGTCGCGATCGGCGCAACCTGGGCCACGCACCAGACCCTGGTCGGCCGCGATGCGGGCGTGACCCTGGTCGTCATGCTGCTGGCCCTGAAGACGCTGGAGCTGCGCGCGCGGCGCGACGCCATGGTGGTCTTTTTCCTGGGCTTTTTCGTGCTGCTCAGCAACTTCTTCTACTCCCAGTCCCTGCCCACGGCGGCCGCCATGGTACTGGGGTTGATGGGCCTGCTCACGGCCCTGGTCAATGCGCATATGACGGCCGGCAGGCCGCCGCTGCTGCAGGCGCTGCGCACGGCCGCCTGGCTGGCGCTCTGGGGCGCCCCGGTGATGGTCACGCTGTTCCTGTTCTTCCCCCGCATGGCGCCGCTCTGGGGCGTGCCCGCGGACGATCTGGCCGGGCGCTCGGGCCTGTCCGAGAACATGCGCGTGGGCGAGGTCGCATCCCTGGCCCTGGACGACAGCGTGGCGCTGCGCATACGCTTCGACACCCCGGGCCAGGCCGCCCCCCAGGCATCGGCGCTGTACTTCCGCGGACCCGTGCTCAGCCGGTTCGACGGCCGCAACTGGCAGGCGGACGACATGGCCGATGCCATGGCCCTGCCCCAGCTGCGCGTGAGCGGCGAGCCTGTGCGCTACCAGATGCTGATCGAGCCCAGCAAGCGCCGCTGGCTGACGCTGCTCGATGCCGTCAGGGACCAGCCGCAGATCCCGCCCGGAGCCTCGGTGGGCCGGATGCGCATGGCTTCCCAGCTGCAGTGGCTGACCCAGCGCCCCATCACCGATGTGCTGCGCGTGGAGGCGCAAAGCTATACCCGCTTCAGCCACGGCCCGCTGCAACCCACGCCGGAGCTGCAGCGCTATCTGCAGCTGCCGCCGGGCAGCAACCCGCGTACCCGGGAGCTGGGCCGACAGTTGCTGGCCCAGACGGGGACCGATACGCCGGCGCTGATCGCCGCCGCCATGCAGCGCCTGCGCAGCGGCGGCTATACCTACACGCTGGAGCCCGGCGTGGTGGACGAGGTCCACACCGCCGACGACTTCTGGTTTGAAAGCAAACAGGGCTTTTGCGAACATATTGCCTCGGCCTTTGCGGTGCTCATGCGCGGCATGGGCGTGCCCGCGCGCATCGTGACCGGCTACCAGGGCGGGGAGCGCAACAGCGTGGACGGCTATTGGACGGTGCGCAACAGCGATGCCCATGCCTGGACCGAGGTCTGGATCGCCGATCGGGGCTGGACCCGCGTGGACCCAACCGGGGCCGTCTCGCCCGCCCGCGTGGGCCAGTTCCAGCGACTGAGCGCGCCGCGCGGCGCGATCGCCGCGGCCATGGTCACCATGGTCGACGCGAGCACGCTGCAGCAGCTGCGCGCCGTCTGGGAGGCCGTCAACAACCGCTGGAACCAGTGGGTGATCAACTACACGCAAAGCCGCCAGCTCAATCTGCTGCAAGGCCTGGGCTTTGAGTCGCCGAGCTGGACCGATCTGCTGCGCCTGCTGGCCGCCAGCCTGAGCGCACTGGCGCTGCTGTGGCTGGCCTGGAGCCGCGCCACGCGCCCGCGCCGCGACGGCTGGAGCCAGCTCATGGACGAGGCGCGCCAACGCCTGCAGCGCGCCGGCATGGAAGTCGGCCCCAGCATTCCCGCGCGCCGCCTGGCACAGGCGGTGCAGCAGCGCTGGGAGGGAGCTGCGGCCCCGCTGGCCAAAGCCCTGTCCGACTGGCTGCTGGACATGGAGCGGCTACGCTATGCGGCGCCACCCAGCTCCGCCGCGCTCGAACTCAAGCCTTTGCGCAAGCGCTGGCGCGCCCTCAAGCGCCAGCACTGGCCCCAGAACAACAAACCCCAACCATGAACCAGAACCCCAACACCCCGCCGCGCCGAGCGCACCTGTCCCGCCTGATCGCCACTGCTCTGGGCCTGGCCCTGCTGAGCACGGCGACCCTGGCCGCCCCGGCCAAGAAAAGCCCGAAAAAGGCCGAACCCGTTGCCGTGGCCTATGCGGGCCGCGACGACGCCATGCAGCTGGCCGCCGACATTGCCGCGCGCCGCGACCTGCCCGCCGACTGGGTGCGCGCGCAGATGGCCGAGGCCCGCAATCTGCCCATCGTCTCGCGCCTGGTCGCGCCCGCCGGCAAGACCTTTGTGAAGAACTGGACGGTGTACCGCAGCCGCTTCATAGACCCCGTGCGCATACGCGCGGGCGTCCAGTTCTGGCAGGCCAACCGGGCCGCGCTGGAGCGCGCCGAGCAGCAGTTCGGCGTGCCCGCCGAAATCATCGCCGGCATCATCGGCGTGGAAACCATTTACGGCAGGAATATGGGCAACTTCCGCGTGATGGATGCGCTGGCCACGCTGACGCTGGACTTTCCGCAATCCCATCCGCGCGCCCAGGCGCGCAGCGACTATTTCCGCGGCGAGCTCGAGCAGGTGCTGATCACCTCCTACCGCCAGGGCAGCGATCCGTTCGCGCTGCGCGGCAGCTATGCGGGCGCCATGGGCCTGGGCCAGTTCATGCCCACCAGTTGGGACAGATACGCGATCGACTTCGACGGCGACGGCCGCATCGACCTGTTCAACAGCGCCGCCGATGCCATAGGCTCGGTCGCCAATTATTTCGTGGGCCATGGCTGGAAGCCGGGCCTGCCCACGGTCTTCCCCGTGGACATGCGCGCCGAAGGCGACAACCTGGCCACGCTGCTGGCACCCGACATCAAGCCCAGCTTCAGCGTGGCGCAGATGGCGGAGCGCGGCGTGCGCGTGCTGGGCGCCGAAGGCTATGAGCACCCGCTGGCCTTGATCGAGCTCAAGAACGGCAGCTCGGGGCCCACGGAATACATTGCGGGCACCGAGAACTTCTATGCGGTGACCCGCTACAACTGGTCGGCGTTCTATGCGCTGTCGGTGATCGAACTCGGACGCGAGGTGCACGAGGCCTATCTGGCAAGCCAGCCGGCCTCGAGTGCAAAAATCCAGTAAAAGTGGTTCTAGCGCTTGCCCAGAAATCGCTAGCAGCTATTAAATTGATAGAGTCTGCGCCAGCCGGGCCGAGCCCAGCTCCATCCGCCCCAGGTCCTGCCCGGGCCGAATTTGCGCAGGCCCCGAGCGATCAATAGCGCTTCATGCGGCACATGCTGGGCATCTCGGCCTTGGCCGCGGGAATCTCGCGCACCACCTTGAAGCCATAGCCCGAGCCTTCCAC
>JAFAIY010000492.1 GCA_019236485.1 Comamonas sp.
ATCGAGGCCCGCGCCACGCCGGCCGCGGCCCGCGACTGGCTGGCCAAGCTGCGCGAGCACACGCAAAAGCCCGTCAAATACCTGATCCTGACCCACTACCACGCGGTGCGCGTGCTGGGCGCCTCGGCCTTCGAAGCCGAGCACATCATCGCCAGCGAGACCACGCGCCAGCTCATCGAAGAGCGCGGCCAGCAGGACTGGGACAGCGAATACGGCCGTATGCCGCGTTTGTTCAAGGAGCCCGAAGGCATCCCCGGCCTGACCTGGCCCACCCAGACCTTCGAGAACCACTACGAGATCGAGCTCGGCGGCGATCGCGGCAAGCTCGAGCTGCGCTTTGAAGGCCGCGGCCACACGGCCGGCGACATCGTGGTCTGGCACGACAAGACCAAGACCCTGTTCGCGGGCGACCTGGTCGAGGCCGAGGCGGCGCTCTACACGGGCGACGCCTTCCACATGGACTGGGCCGGCCAGACCCTGGACAACCTCAAGCGCTACCGCGCCGAGAACCTGATCGGCGGGCGCGGCGCCGTGGCCAAGGGCACGGCAGCCACCGATGCGGCCATCGAGCAGACACGCGAATTCCTGAGCGGCATGATCGAGAACGTGGGCGCCGTGCACAAGCGCGGCGGCACGCTCAAGGAAGCGTTCGAAGCCACGCACCAGGCGCTGGCGCCCAAGTTCGGCCGCTGGCCCATCTTCGAGCACTGCCTGCCGTTCGACGTGCAGCGCCTGTGGGACGAGTTCGACGGCATCGACTGGCCACGCATCTGGACCGCCGAGCGCGACCAGCAGGTCTGGGCCCAGCTGCAGGGGTGATGCGCATGGCCAATACAGCAAACCTGAATGCAGGATTGGCCCCGCAGCCCACGACCCACCACCGCGGCATCCCGGTCTGGCGCCAGATAGGCGCCAAGGCCGCCCCCGCGGCGGGCGCGGCAGAGCATGTGCCGGTCGTGGTCGTGGGGGCCGGTCCCGTGGGCCTGGCCATGGCGCTGGACCTGGGGCGGCGCGGCCACCGGGTGGTGGTCATCAGCAAGTTCGACTTCATTCCCGGCGGCTCCAAGGCCATCTGCTTCTCCAAGCGCTCGCTGGACATCCTGGACCGCCTGGGCCTGGGCCAGCAGCTGCTGCACAAGGGCGTGACCTGGAACGTGGGCAAGGTGTTCTGGGGCGAGCGCGAAGAGCCGGTCTACCAGTTCGACATGCTGCCCGTCAAAGACCAGCAATACCCGGGCTTCATCAACCTGCAGCAGTACTACGTCGAGGAAGCCCTGCTGGCGGCGCTCCAGAGCCTGCCCAATGTGGAGCTGCGCCTGGGCCAGCAGGTCGAGGCCGTGCGCAACCTGCCCGGCCATGCGGAGCTGGAGATCCTGGCCGGCCAGACGCGCTACCCGCTGCACACCGACTGGCTGATCGCCTGCGACGGCAGCAAGTCCACGGTACGCAACCTCATGGGCCTGGACTTCGACGGCCGGGTGTTCGAAGAGAACTTCCTGATCGCCGACATCCGCATGCACGAGGAGCGCCCGGCCGAGCGCTGGTTCTGGTTCGATCCGCCGTTCAACCCCGGCCAGTCGGCGCTCATGCACCGCCAGCCCGACGACGTCTGGCGCCTGGACTTCCAGCTGGGCTGGAACATCGACCGCGAAGCCTGCGTCAAGCCCGAGAACGTGGAGCGCTATGTGCGCGCCATGCTGGGCCCGGACGTGCAGTTCAGCGAAGAGTGGTACAGCATCTACACCTTCCAGTGCCGGCGCATGAGCCGCTTCGTCCACGGCCGGGTGCTGTTTGCGGGCGACAGCGCGCACCTGGTCTCGCCCTTCGGCGCACGCGGCTGCAACGGCGGCTTTGCCGACATCGACAACCTGGGCTGGAAGCTGGACCTGATCCTGCGCGGCGAGGCCGGCCAGGCGCTGCTCGAGAGCTACAACGAGGAAGCCATCGCCACGGCCGACGAGAACATCCTCAACTCCACGCGCTCCACGGACTTCCTCACGCCCAAGACCACGGTCAGCAAGGCCTTCCGCGATGCGGTGCTGGAGCTTGCGCAGACCGAGGCCTTCGCGCGGCCCTTTGTGAACTCGGGACGGCTGTCCACGGCCATCCACTACCCGCACAGCCGGCTCAACACGGCCGATGCCGAGCGCTGGGTGGGCGGCGTGGCGCCGGGCTCGCCCGCGGTCGATGCGCCGCTGGCCGGGCACTGGCTGCTGCCGCGCCTGGGCGGACGCTTTGTGCTGCTGGCCAAGGGCTGGGGCCAAAGCCTGCCCGCGGGCGTGGAACTGCTCGACATAGCCGCGCTGGGCGCGCAGGACGCGGCCCTGCTCGAGCAGCGCTATGCGTTGGCAGAGGGCTGCGGCTATCTGATCCGTCCCGATCATTATGTGGCGGCGCGCTGGCGGGAGCCGGTGGCCGCGCAGCAGGTGCAGGCCAGCGTGGCCCGCGCCAAAGGAGTGCAGCCATGAGCGAGTTGATTCGCGAGCTGATTCGCAAGCCCAATCTGGACCATGTGGACGATGTGTACCAGCAGTTGCTGGCCATGCACGAAGGGCTGGACGAGGCGCAAAGCCTGAAGGTCTGTGCGCGGCTGATTCTGGCGCTGGCCAATCACATTGGCGATAGCGCGGTCGTCATGGAGGCCATGGAGCTGGCCCGCGCCACGCCGCCAACGGCCTGAGCCATTGACCGCATGCCGCAGGCTGAAAACGCCTGCCCGGCGCATGGGATGACATGCGCCGGGCAGCTGGCGATGCGCTATTCTCTAGCGAATATTCAAAAGGCCGCGAATAGCGATAAGCGCAGGAGACAGCGTGCATTGCGGCCATCTTCAAAGCGAGACCCGCCATGGCAGCCAGCTCTTCCCAACCGGCCTTCGTCAGTCCCAGCCTGGGGCAGGCGTTGATAGAGGCCGCTGCCACGCCGCATTTCGCTTCGGTGCTGCTGGGCACGGCGCGGCAGTTCGACTGCGTGGACGAGGTGTTTGCCTACCAGGTCGATACCGACAAGGGCGATGTCTGCACCCTGCTGGCCTCGGGCGAGCGCAGAGGCATTGCCGAGCGTACCGGCGAATATGCAAAGCGTTTTCATGCGCGCGACCCGCTGCTCGCGGGCTCCAGGCGCGACAAGGCCTTCGGCTTCAGCCGCCGCGTGCGCGCGGCCGACATTCCCCAGGGCGAATACCGCGAACTGTGCTTCGAGCAGCCGGGGTTTCTGGACAAGGTGAGCTTTGGCTGGCAGGAGCCCGGCCGACTCATGGTGCTGAGCTTTTACCGCGGCCTCCATGCCTACGGCGATTCCGCGGGCCAGCTCTGGTCGCTGGGCCAGGTCGCCATGGCGGCACTGAGCCTGCATGCACGCAGCGCGGCGCAGCCGGAGCCTCTGCCCATTTCCGCCGAGCGGGACGCGAGGCAGGTGCTGCAGGCGCGCTTGCAGCGCTCGTTTCCCCAGCTGACCGTGCGCGAGCGCCAGATCGTGACGCTGACCCTGCTGGGCGACAGCGCGGCCGAGATCGCCGGCGCGCTGGCCATCAAGCCGGCCACGGTGCTGACCTACAGGCAGAGAGCCTATGAGCGCTACCGCTTCAACCGCGCCAGCGATTTCCTGGCCGGCCTGCTGCATTGATGGCTTCTGAATAGATAGCTGCCTGCGCTTGCTGCGCCTGCGCTTAAGGGTTGTCTGGCTCAAACTTGCGGATTTCGCCGGCCATATCGGCAAGGCCCACGGCGTCCAGGGTCCGAGCCAGGGCCCGTCTATCCTCGGGCTGCTTGTTCTGGCTGAGCTTGAACTTGCCTTCGAGCCGCTCCACCGCGATCTCCAGCCCCACGATGGCGCCCAGCATCTTCTGCAGATAGGGCGCGGCGGCATCACTCATCTTCCACGGAGCAAACTCGTTGCCGGCCAGTTCGCTGGCGCGGGCTTCGTGCCGTCGCGTGAGCCTGCCCACCACGCCGCGCACGAATTTTTCGTCGTCGCGCACGCTGAGGCGGCCATGCGCATGGACCACGCGGTAATTCCAGGTCGGCACCTGCTCATGGCTGAGGTGCTTGCTGGGATACCAGTTGGGGGAGATATAGGCCTGCTCGGCGCGGAAGACCACCAGCACCGGAGTGCCGTCGGCCAGCTGCTGCCACACGGGGTTGGCGCGGGCCACATGGGCGAGCAGGCGCAGCGGGCCGCCGTCGTCCTGCAGCAGCTCGAAAGGCAGGTGGTTGGCATCCAGTCCCGCTTCGGACTGCGTGACCAGGCAGCCCAGAGGGTGGGCCTGGATCAGCGCATGCAGGGCGGCGGGGTCGTCGACATGGAAATGGCTGGGGTTGTACATGCTGGCCGGAGAGTATGAATGCGGTGGGGGCAAGCCGGTTTATACCTTGGCCGCGACAAGAACCGCCTGCAGAACAGAGCAGGCGGTCCTGGCCAAACTGCGTGGCGTTTCAGCGGTTCTCG
>JAFAIY010000583.1 GCA_019236485.1 Comamonas sp.
CGCGCGAGAGGCCCTTGGTCTTGCCCTTCAGCGTCAAAAAACCCTTGTCGCCAGCCACGCGAACCCGGACAACCATGCCGTTATCCGCGAGATAGCCCTGGGCCATCTTGGTCCCGGTCAAACCCGCCAGCACGGAGCTGTCGCGAACGAGGAATTTGCGTTCAATTTCTGTTGCCATATAAAGCCCTTTGCTCGTGGCTTCGCATTATGAATTTCAGCGACCGCCATGGGCAGACGCTTGAGCCGCGCAGCGCCTGACATAGGTCATGCATGCAATCCTCTTTGTCTAGTTAAGCCCTGAGTGCCTCAGGTCTTGCGGCATCATGGTCTGCCGAACTTATCGAAATGGAAGCCCATGCGTACTCCTGCCCATCTGATCGCCATCCTGGTTTCGGCCATGTTCTCCCATGCCGCACTGGCGCAAGTCGTGCACGCAACTTGCGAGAGCAAGCAGGCGGATATCTCGCGCGACATCGAACACGCCAAGGCCAAGGGCCAAACCAGCCGTGTATATGGGCTGGAGAAGGCGCTGCGCGAAAGCCAGGCCCATTGCAGCGATGCCAAGCTCGAGAAAGAGCACGCAGCGCGAATTGCCGAGCAAGAGAGAAAGATCGCCGAGCGGCAACGCGACCTCGACAAGGCAAGGGAACAAGGCAAGGCCAGCAAGATCGCTGAGCGCGAAGCCAAGCTGGCCAGGGAAAAAGCCGAGCTCGAGAAACTGCGCACCGGCGCGCGCTGAGCGCAGATGCAGGGAATCGGCCTCCTGCATGGGCATGCAGGCCGGGGTTTACCGAGTGTCGCTGCTTAGCGATGCGCGGATGAAGTCGCTGGGTACCCGTCCGAGCCGCTTGCGGAACATGGTCGAAAAAGCACTGGGGCTGTCATAGCCCAGGTCCAGAGCCACCTGCGTGACCGATTGCCCCGCCGACAGCCTGGGCAACGCGGCCAGCAAACATGCTTGCTGCCGCCATGCCCCGAAGCTCATGCCGGTCTGCTGCCGGAACAGCCGGTTGAAGGTGCGCAGGCTTTTGTGCAGCTGCTGCGCCCACTGCTGCGGCGCGGCCTGGATATGGGGCGATCTCAGGAAGGCCTTGCACAGCTTTGCCAATGGCCGATCCTGCGGAACAGGTGCAAACAAAGGCATGGTCTGCGCCAGGCCGACTTCGTGCAAAAGCAGTTGCGCCAATGCGCCGTCGCGCCCCTGTTCGTCGTAGAGCGCGGGCATGGACAGGGAGGCCAGCAGCAGTTGATGCAGCAGCGGCGTGACGACCAGCGCCTCGCACAGCGTTCCCGCTCGCGGTACGGCATCCGGCTCGATATAGAGGCTGCGTGTGCTCACGCCCTGCATGCGCACCCGATGGCGCTTGCCGGCCGGAATCCAGACGCCGCTGTATGGCGGAATGACCCAGGCTCCATCATCCGTTTCAACCTCCATCAACCCCGTCATCCCATAGAGCATCTGTGCACGCCTATGCGTGTGGGTGTCCAGCAGCGTGCCCGGCGGATAGTCGGTTGCAATGGCAAGCAGAGGTCTTGCCACGGCGTCCACGGAGGCGAGAGGGATGTTGTGCATGAAGGCGTTTTGGCCAAAATGAAAGGATTATTGGCCAGCCATCGAAAGACGGCCATGCCACCACCCTCTATCGTGAGGTTTTGCAACATCACGATGATTTTCTTCTCATGTATTTTCTGCTGCTGTTCTTTGGCGTTCTGGCCGGCGTGACCACCGTCTTGTTTGGCTTCGGTGGCGGCTTTGTCGTCGTTCCGGTTCTGTATTCGGTGCTGGTGGGAAGCTACGGTGCCGATAGCGAAGTGGGCCGAGCCGCCATGCACATTGCCGTCGCCACCTCGACCTGCGTGATGATCTTCGGGGCCGGCATGGCCACGCTGCGCCACCACAGGGCTGGCACCGTGCAATGGGATCAGGTGCGCCCGCTGCTGGGCTATATCGCCATTGGAGCCGTGCCCGGAGCCGTTGCGGCGCTTGCCCTGAGCGGAAGCTGGGTGCGCTGGGCATTCATCATCTATCTGGGGCTGACCATCCTCGACAGCCTGCTGCGGCCCGGCTTCACCCGGGAAGCCGCGTCGCAGATACTGCCGCTGGGGAAACCTGCTACGGCCGGCGCCGGCCTGACGATTGGCGCGATTGCAGCCTTCCTCGGCGTGGGCGGGAGCGTGATGACGGTTCCGCTGATGCGCCGCCGAGGGGCAAGCATGACCGCCGCGACGGCGGCCGCCAATCCGCTGTCGCTGCCCATGGCGGTGATGGGCTCCATCAGCTACGCGCTGCTGGCCTGGCGCACGGCGCCACTGGGTGCCTGGCATGCGGGCTTCATAGACCTGCGCGCCTGCCTGGCACTGGTGCTCGGCTCGTGGCTGGGCATCCAGGCCACCTCGCGCTGGATAGGCAAGATCCCCGACGGCATCCATGCCAAGACCTATCTTGCATTGCTGTGCACCGTTCTGCTGGTGATGCTGGTGATGTAGCCCAGATGCCGGCTTCCGGCCAAGATGCGGCCGCCTGAGCATGGGCGCCTTGCTGCCGTACAGCGGGCTTCATCCGTCAACGCTATGCGACGGACTCATGGCTTGTAGGCAATGGCTTCGATTTCCACCCTGCTGCCGGCCACATTCTTTGCCTGCAGAGTCGACCGCGACGGCTTGTGCTCGCCAAAGAACTCGCCATAGACACGATTGAAGGCATCGAAGTCGCGAACGTCTTCGAGCCAGACATTGGTCTTCACGACATCCTCCAGCGTGCAGCCAGCCAGCGCCAGCACCTGAGCGATGTTCTTCAAAGTCTGGCGCGTATGAGCCTCTATGCCTCCTGGGATGATGCGGCCCTCTTTGTTGCGTGCAACCTGACCGGCTACAAAGACAAAGCCGCCGGCCTTGGTGGCCAGCGAGCGCGGCAGGCTTCGTGTTCCCGGATTCATCTCGGCAAAGCATTCGATCGTCATGATTTCCTCCGCAAAGACGAAGTTCAGGCCCGCGCGACCTCGGATGAACGAGTGGGCCGCATGCAGAAGAAGCTCTGCCGTTCCCGCTTTTACGCCCGGCCGGCCGGAGCGTCCATCTTTTTCTCTCTCGCATTGACGGCTGTGAGCAGGGGCCGGATCGTGCAGCGGCCATGTCCACCCGAGCGAAAGCACCCAATTCAACCCGCTGCCCGCGGTGGATATCGATTCGCGGGAATATTGCTGCTAGCGGGCGCAGCCAATGTGTGAATCCATCGATTGCCAAGGAGTAAATCATGGCCATAGAGCACAGCAAAATCCTTGCACGCCAAGAGGTGGCGCAGGGCACGATGGCGTTTCATATCGCCAAGCCGGCGGGATTCGAGTTCCGTCCCGGCCAGGCATTTGAGATCCAGCTGCCGGAGGCTGCTCCCGAGGCCGGCAAAGAGGACCGCGTTCACGCGTTTTCCATCGTCAGTGCACCACACGAGAATGAACTGATGTTTGCCACGCGCATGCGGGACAGTGTTTACAAGCGCGCTCTTGCAGCCCTGCCCGTGGGCGCCGCCCTGGATATCGACGGGCCGTTCGGCTCGCTCACCTTGCACAAGAACCCGGCGCGCGCAGCCGTGCTCATTGCCGGCGGGATCGGCATCACGCCCTTCATGAGCATGTTGCGCAGCGCTGCAATGCGGCAGTCGCAGCAGGACCTGGTTCTGCTGTATTCCAATCGTCGCCCGGAGGACTCAGTGTTTCTCCCCGAGCTTCAGGCGCTCGAACAGCAATATCCAAGATTCCGCCTCAAAGCCACCATGACCGATATGGCGCACTCCACTGCAGACTGGAAGGGCGATACCCAAACCATCGACGATGTCTGGCTGCGACGGGCTATCGAAGGCCTGAGCGACCCGATTTTCTATGTGGCCGGCCCGCCGGCCATGGTGGCCGCCATGCACCAGATACTGGTGGCCGCCGGCATCGATGAAGACGATGTGCGCAGCGAGGAGTTCTACGGGTATTGAATGCCCCGGGCTCCAGTCGGACGCGCTCCCGTCGATTCGCGGCAGCGCCGATATGCAGGCCGCGATAACGACGGCCCTGGCTGCCGGCCCCGGTGATCGGCAGGAATGGTCTGCAAACTACTGCGCCGGATGATCTCGGCGGAAAAGCTCCCACTCGTCCATTTCCGAGCCATCGGGAAGAGCGCAGAGACCTCGGTCGCCCGCAGCCGTCTTCTCGATCCGTGTTTTTCCGCCCAGCTGAGCGCAATACACGGAGGCGGGATTGGCCATGCCGATCACGGCCAGCTCGGTTTGCGCGCATCCGCCTGCCGCAATAGTGAGAGCCGCTCCCGCAATACATAGTGCTTGTTTCATGCACTCAATGTATCAAATGCCCCGCGAGCCGCCGGGCGGCAAGCGGAGATCAAAGCGCTAGATTCCGACCCCGATAAAAAAATAGTGATCCGCTCTACTTTTTGTTGCCAATTCATTTCCCGAGGTTTAGAACTGCAGCAGCTAGGCAATCCGGACGAAAGCAGCAGCGCCTGCCTCTCCGGGCGTGAGGTTGATCACAGGGAGCATCAACGATGTCCGCAAACGACGACTACATCTTGGTGCTCGCGCCCTCTCTGAGCTTGCTGTGCTTGGCCGCCATCCTGGGTGTCTGCTGGTTTGTCCAGCGTCGGCAGCGCTTCCTGCTGTGGCTTTGCTCGGCGTTTACGCTGACGGCCATCTATTTGGGCATTCGCAGCCTTCTGCCTTTCGAGGTTCTCAACCACCATGTGGTCGCCGTCAGTGCGCTGTACCTGCTGGGCGCATGGTGCCTGGCCATGGGTTTTGCAGAGCGCCGAAACGCCTCCACCCACCCACGACTGGCGCTGCTGGCGAGCTTGATCACCCTGGCCGCCGTGTTCTATTTCACCGGCATCGACCTCAATCTGCCCG
>JAFAIY010000635.1 GCA_019236485.1 Comamonas sp.
CCTGGCGGCGTTGTTCATCGCGCCTGCGGCATCAGCGTCTCGCCTTCCTCAAGGCGCGAGTGCTTCCCGATTCGTCGTGGGACACCGCCCTCGGTTCGCCCTCAAATAGTCTGGGACCGGGCGTCGAAATTTACGCGGGACGTAACACACGATCACGCTGAAATCCCGTCCACCATCAGCCTGAAACGCCGTCCACGATGGGCTGAAATACGCACCACCCGAAAACTCCTTGAAAATCAGTTGGTTAGCGTGGCATTAGGTGTCGTGAGGTAGCAGGCGATTTCAGCGTAGCGCACGATTTCTGTGGGGTAAATCGTGGGGCAAATGCACTGCCCCCAAGACTTCGGGACAGCGCCCGAATTTTTACCCCACAGATTCCTCGTGAATCGCTGTGGAGATCGCGCTATGACTGAGACTGAACGCGTCACCGACAAGACGCTGCGGGCCTGGCTCAACACCGCCCCCGTGGACCGTGGCATCGGCGGCGGCCTGACCTTCGTGGCCGCCGCCGCCGGGGCACCCAAGGGCCAAGCCTCCTGGATTCTTCGCTACCGCTTCGGCGGCGCTGCCCGAGAGAAGGTACTGGGCCGCTACCCAGACCTGTCGCTCAAGGACGCTCGTGAAGCGACGCGCCAGAACCGGGCACGCATCCAGCAGGGCGTGGACGTGGCCGCCGAGAAGCGCGCAGAACGGCTCAAGGCCCATGAACAGGTCACCGTGGCCGCCCTTGCGCAAGCCTAGTACGACCGCCACATCGCCAAGACCTACAAGCACCCCGAGGTCGTGCTTCGCGTCCTCCGCCGCCACATCGAGCCGGCGATCGGCAAGCTGGGCGTGACGGAGGTTAGGCCATTGCACATCGACAAGGTACTCACCCGCATCCTCGATGCAGGCGCGCCGACCGTGGCCAACGATGCACTGCACCACCTTTTCCGCATGTTCCATTTCGCCGTGAAGCGCAGATGGATCGACACCAACCCGGCTTCCGGCTTCGAGATCTCCGACGCAGGCGGCTTCGAAGTCTCAAGACAGCGCTGGCTGAACCGCGATGAACTCGCCGCGTTCGCCAAGGCCATGCAGGACACGCCTAACTTCGGTCGCCAGAACGAGTTGGCCGTATGGCTGCTGCTCGCGCTGCGCGTGCGCAAGATGGAGCTGCTGTCGGCCCGGTGGAGCGAGTTCGACCTGGAGCGCGGCGTCTGGTCGCTGCACCCGTCGCGCACGAAGATGAACCAGTCCATTGACATCCCGCTCGCGGCGCCGGTCCTGCGGTGGCTGGAGGAGGTCCAGGTGTTCTCCTGCAACAGCGAATACCTGTTCCCGGCGCGCCGGTTGATCCACATGAAGGGAGGTGTGCCGAGGCGGAACCGCTTCGGCCACATCAGCCCGGATACGTTGAACGTCGCGTTGCGCCGCCTGCCGCTGGACGACATCGAACACTTCACCGTGCATGACATGCGCCGCACGGCCCGTACCCACATGGCCGCGCTGGGCGTAGACCGCTTCGTCGCCGAGCGGGCACTGAACCACAAGGTGCGTGATGTCGAGGGCGTCTACAACCAGTACGACTACTTCGAGGAGCGCAAGGTGGCGTTGGAAAGATGGGCGAAGTGGCTGGCTGCGATAGAAGAAGCGCGCAACGGCGGTGCGGCGAGCGCGCAAGCCAGCGAAGACGCCATGGCGGCACTGGCGAAGTAGGCCCAGGAACTGGGCATGGGCTACGAGCGACGCGGTCGCCGCTCGTGCGCAGATGACACGCACTCCCCATGAGGCGCGGTTGCTTCAACCCGCTGCCCTGTGGGCAATCACTGTGCAACATACCGCCTGGTGGCAGAACCATATAAAGACCATTAAAATAACTCTTATAAAGAATCTTCTGATATAAAAGACAGAATAATGTCATTAAACCTAGCGCCGTCCAGCGAAATCCTCCAGGTACTGGGCCAACGCGTGCGTGCGCAGCGGTTGGCCCAGGGGTTGCCCCAGCGCGAGCTGGCGCAGATGGCTGGCCTCTCGTTGGGCGCACTGCGCAAGCTGGAAAGCAGCGGCCAGTCTTCGCTGGAAACCCTGGTTCGCGCGGTGCAGGCGCTCGGGCTGGTCAATGAACTGGAGGATCTGTTCGTGCTCAAACGCCAGTCCATCGCTCAGATGGAAAAAGCCGAAGCGGCTACCCAAAGGCAGCGAGCCCGCCGCCGGAGCAGCACATGAAGCGCCTTGCCGTCCACTACTGCGGCTGGGGCGAGGACTGGCCACTGGGCCTGCTCGCCGACGATGGCACCACGCTGCTGTTCGAATATGCGCCCGAGGCGCTGGCGCAAGGGCTGGAACTGTCGCCGCTGCACCTCAAGCTGCGTGCCGCCGCTTATGGTGGCTTTCCACCGCACCTGCTCCGCCTGCCAGGCCTGATCGCCGACAGCCTGCCCGATGGTTGGGGCCTGCTGCTCATGGACCGGTTGTTCCGTCAGCAGGGTTTGCGCCATCCCGGACCACTGGATCGCTTGGCCTTCATCGGGGATCGCGCCGTGGGCGCCCTGCGCTTCGTGCCGGCTGCAGAGCCTGATGCCGAGGAGCCGGACTGGAACCTGTTGGCCTTGGCCCAGGAAAGCGAACGCGCCCTGGCCGGCGAGGCAGGAGCCGCCTTGCGCGAACTGGCGTTGGCTGGCGGCTCCCCGCAAGGTGCGCGGCCCAAGGCGCTGGTGCAGTACGACGCAGGGTCCGGCCACGTCAGCACGCGCAGCGACGCCCCAGGCGAGCCCTGGCTGGTGAAGTTCCCCGCCCAAGGCGAACACAAGGAGGTCTGCGCCATCGAGCAGATGTATGCCGAACTGGCTCGCGATTGCGGACTGGAGGTGCCGGCTAGCGCATGGTTCGATCTGTCGTCCAGGCTGGCCGCCTTCGGCGTGGCGCGCTTCGATCGCGAACAGGGCCTGCGCGTGCCGGTACACAGCCTGGCGGGCCTGCTGCAGGTGGACTTCCGCCTGCCCGGCAGCGCGGACTACACCGCCCTGCTGCGCGCCACACGCCTGCTGACCCGCGACGAGCGCGAGGTAGAGAAGGCTTACGCGCGCGCTGTCTTCAACGTGCTGTTCCACAACCGCGACGACCACCCCAAGAACTTCGCCTGGCGCCTCGGGGGGGATCGACGCTGGCGGCTGGCCCCAGCCTTCGACTTGACCTTCAGCGAAGGCCCCATGGGCCATCACCACATGGACGTCTGCGGCGAAGGCAACGCCGTGAAACGCAGCCATCTGCTGCGCTTGGCCTCGGATGGGGGTGTGGCGATGAAGGCGGCCGAGGCCACCATCGATCAGATGGTAGAGCAGGCCGCGACCTTCTCTCAACGTGCGGCAGCGTATCCGATCCGCCGAACGACGGTGCAGCGGATGAAAGCATCGATCCACAACTGCCAAGAGAAACTCATGCGCGGTTGATGAAGGTCGACAGCAGCCCCGAACACAGAGTCGTCAGGCACCTGCAGGTAAAGCATCCTCGTCCGGCAACTCTGCTTGCTCGTCATGCTGGCGGCGATGCAGGACGGCTCCGAGGTACGCCCCGGAGGCGCGAGTGCGATGGTGCCCTGCCAGGTGCGCGGTCGATTGTCTCGCCACGGCGTCCAGTTCCAACCCTGCTTCACCACCGCGCACGGGTGGCGCCACCCCGCCGGTCCGTTCGATGTAGTGCTCGATCAAAGCCTGGTGGCGCAGGCCATGTGCCGTCACTCCCAGTTTTTTTGGTTCATCACCGATCTCCGGGGAACGCCGCCCGGATCTTGAGGAAGAAGTAGTCGTCGTCGCGGAAGCCGTAGGCCATGCGCTTGATGACCTTGATGCGGTTGTTGATGCCCTCGACCAGGTTGGTGCCCAGCGGCCAGCGGCAGTGGGAGAGGATGCCGTGCAGGTAGGCTTTGAGCCGATGGGCGAAGCGCTGCAGGGGCTTGACGCGGCTGTGGCTGGCGCGGCGGTACCACTGCAGCCAGAAGCGCCGGGCGTAGCCCGCGTGGCGGTAGCTCCATAGCGCCTTGAGGTCGTCCTTGAGCAGGTAGACCTTGAGCAGGGCGCGATTGGCCTGCAACAGCTCGCTCAGGCGCACGCGGTCCTGCGGACGCTCGATGTTCTCGGCATTGCGCAGCAGCAGCCAGCGGGAGCCCTTGATCAGGCGCCGGGCCGGGCGATCGGCGCGCAGGCGATTGGCCTCGTCGATGCGGCCCCGGTCGATGACCTCGCGGCCGTACTTGGCCAGGACGTGGAACAGGTCGTAGACGATCTGGGCATTCGGACAATGGCGACGCACCTCCAGGGCGTAGGCGGCGTTCATGTCCATCGCCACGGCCTTCAGCCGCAGGCAAACTGCCAACTCACGTTCTCGCTCCAGCGCGCCACCAGCCCCTCGTCGCTGAGGTTGAAGCTGTGCTTGAGGTACAGCAGGCTGGC
>JAFAIY010000642.1 GCA_019236485.1 Comamonas sp.
CCGAAACGCGCCTTGAACTCCACGTATTCATTGCCGATCAGCAGGCCGCTGGTGGCGTCATAGCTGATATTGAGCACGATCTGGCCATCGCGCACGAATTCCATGGGCACCTGGGTGCTGCGGTCCACACGCACCGCGATATGAGGAGTGAAGCCGTTGTCGGTACACCACTCGAACAAGGCCCGCAGCATGTACGGACGGGTCGAAGTCGCTTCAGGGGCTGTCATGTCGTTTCCTGACCAATCAATTCCAGAAGATTGCAAAGACAAAAAAGCGGGCAGACGAAGGAGACCCCTTCACCGTGCCCGCCCGGATGGCATATGCAATTACTTGCGCATGACCTTTTCGGAAGGCGTCAGCGCTTCAATATAGGCGGGGCGCGAGAAGATGCGCTCGGCGTACTTGAGCAGGGGGGCTGCGTTCTTGGACAGCTCGATGCCGTAGTAGTCCAGGCGCCACAGCAGCGGGGCAATGGCCACGTCCAGCATGGAGAAGTTCTCGCCCATGATGTACTTGTTCTTCAGGAAGATCGGAGCCATCTGCGTGAGGCGGTCGCGGATCTGGGCACGGGCCTTTTCCAGCGCCTTTTCATTGCCCTTGACGTTGCGCTCTTCCAGAGTGCTCACGTGCACGAACAGTTCCTTCTCGAAGTTCAGCAGGAACAGGCGCACGCGGGCGCGGTCCACCGGATCGCCAGGCATGAGCTGGGGATGGGGGAAGCGCTCGTCGATGTACTCGTTGATGATGTTGGATTCGTAGAGGATCAGGTCGCGCTCAACCAGGATGGGCACCTGACCATAGGGGTTCATCACGCTGATCTCTTCGGGCTTGCTGAACAAGTCCACATCGCGGATCTCGAAGTCCATGCCTTTTTCAAACAGCACAAAGCGGCAGCGGTGTGAAAAGGGGCAGGTCGTTCCCGAATAAAGCACCATCATGGTGGAGGCTCCTAAAAATCAAAAAGAGTGGGTCGCCCACGGCGCCCCACTCTGCACTAACACGGTATGGCTGCAGACGGCATCTGCACGGCAGCAAAGCTTACTTGACGTCTTTCCAGAACGCAGCGTTCAGGCGCCAGGCCACAAAGATGAAGAAGGCCAGGAAGATAAGCACACCCACCCCGACGCGGGTACGGGTGTTCTGGGCAGGCTCCCCCATCCATTGCAGGTAATTCACCAGATCGCCAACGGCCTGATCGTACTGCACTGCGGTCATCTTGCCAGGAGACAGCTGCTCCCAACCCTTGAACACCTGGGTCTTAACCCCATGCTCGTCGTGTTCTTCGAAGATCGCACGGCGCTCGCCCTGCAGCTCCCACAGCGCATGCGGCATGCCTACGCTGGGAAAGGCGAGATTATTCCAGCCCGTGGCCTTGGTGTCATCCCGGTAGAAAGTACGCAAGAAGGTGTAGAGGTAATCACCGCCCGAGCCGCCGGCGCCCGCACGCGAGCGCGCGATCACCGTCAGATCCGGAGGATTGGCGCCGAACCACTCCTTGGCTTCCTTGGGATTGATGGCCGCCTGCATGGTCTCACCGACCTTGTCGGTGGTGAACAGCAGATTGTCCTTGATGTCCTTTTCGCTCAGGCCTATGTCCTTGAGGCGATTGAAGCGCATGTAGGCAGCGGAGTGGCAGCTCAGGCAGTAATTCACAAACAGCTTGGCGCCGTTTTGCAGGGATGCGGTATCGCTGGTGTTGACCGGCGCCTTGTCCCAGTGAATGCCGCCTTCGGAGGCTTGTGCGCCGCCGGCAATGCCCAGGGCAGCAACCAGGGCCAGAATCAGTTTCTTCATTCTTGTTCTCTCCCGCTTCAGTGTGGCTTGAAGGTCACGCGCTCAGGCACGGGCTTGGTGGCACCCAGGCGACTCCACCAGGGCATGAGCAGGAAGAAGCCGAAGTAGAACAGGGTTCCGACCTGCGACACCTTTTCACCCACAGGCGACGGAGGCTGCACGCCCAAATAGGCGAGGATGACGAAGTCCACCACGAACACGGCATACACATATTTGTGCCAGCTCGGACGGTAGCGGATGGACTTGACCGGGCTGCAGTCGAGCCAGGGCAGAGCGAACAGGATGATGACCGCACCGCCCATGACGACCACGCCCCAGAACTTGGCATCGATGGACAGCATCATGGCGATCACGCCCAAGGCAACCACACCCACCAGGCCCTTGACGGCCGAAGGCAGACGCGACTTGAGGATGCCGTAGCCGGCGCCCAGCACCACGCAGGCGATCAGCACATACATCATCTCGCTGGTGATGGCACGCAGCATCGAATAGAAGGGCGTGAAGTACCAGACGGGCGCAATGTGATTGGGCGTCTTGAGCGGATCGGCCGGGATGAAGTTGTTGTACTCGAGGAAGTAGCCGCCGAACTCGGGCGCGAAGAAGACCACGGCCGAGAACAGGAACAGGAACACGGTCACGCCGAAGATGTCGTGCACGGTGTAGTAGGGGTGGAAAGGCACGCCATCCAGCGGACGGCCCTTCTCATCCTTGGGTGCCTTCGGACCCTTGATTTCGATGCCGTCGGGGTTGTTGGAACCCACGTCGTGCAGCGCCAGCAGATGGGCCACGACCAGACCCAGCAGCACCAGGGGCACGGCGATCACGTGGAAGCTGAAGAAGCGGTTCAGCGTCGCGTCACCGACCACATAGTCGCCGCGGATCAGCAGGGCCAGATCGGGGCCCACAAAGGGGATGGCCGAGAACAGGTTCACGATCACCTGGGCGCCCCAGTACGACATCTGGCCCCAGGGCAGCAGATAGCCCATGAAGGCCTCGGCCATCAGCACGAGGAAGATGGCGCAGCCGAAGATCCAGACCAGTTCGCGCGGCTTACGGTAAGAACCGTACAGAAGACCGCGAAACATGTGCAGATAGACCACGATGAAGAAGGCCGAGGCCCCCGTGGAGTGCATGTAGCGGATCAGCCAGCCCCAGGGCACATCGCGCATGATGTACTCGACCGAGGCGAAAGCCTTGTCCGCATCCGGCTTGTAGTGCATCACCAGGAAGATGCCGGTGACGATCTGGATCACCAGCACCAGCAGCGCCAGCGAGCCGAAGATGTACCAGAAGTTGAAGTTCTTGGGAGCGTAATACTCCGACATATGGACGCGGTAGGCGTCAAATGCTGTCGGGAAACGGTTCTCAAACCAGTTCATGACCTTCGCGCCGGAGGTGGAGTTCGGGTCAATTTGCTTGAATTCGTGGGCCATTGTTCTTGTCTCCCTCAGGCAGCCTTCTTGTCGTCACCAATCAGCAGCCTGGTGGCGGACAGATACATATGCGGCGGCACCTGCAGGTTGTCCGGGGCGGGCTTGTTCTTGAACACACGGCCCGCCATGTCGAAGGTCGAGCCATGGCAGGGGCACAGAAAGCCGCCCTTCCAGTCGTTGGGCAGCGAAGGCTGGGGACCGGAGTGGAACTTGTCGGTAGGCGAGCAGCCAAGATGCGTGCAGATGCCGACTACTACCAGGATTTCGGGCTTGATGGAGCGCAAATCGTTGCGAGCGTAGACCGGCGTGAATTCGTCGGGATGGCGTTCGGACTTGGGGTCGGCCAGCTCGCCATCGAGCGTGGGCAAATCCTTGAGCTGTTCGGGCGTGCGCTTGATGATCCACACCGGCTTGCCGCGCCATTCAACGGTGAGCTTCTCACCTTCCTTGAGGTTGGAGATATCTACCTCCACCGCTGCACCAGCCGCCTTGGCCTTTTCCGAAGGCTGGAAGGAGCTCACAAACGGAACGGCTGTTGCCACGCCGCCCACTGCACCAGCACAGGCTGACGTGATGATCCACGTGCGCTTGCTGGAGTCGACTGGAGAGTCACTCATGGATTTCCTCGAAGTACATCGCTTGATTTGGGGTCAACTGCAAATTCTAGCGGTGTGATTATGGTTATTCCAGCCTCTGTCTGACGTTGACAAGCGCCAAAGTCGCGCAATACTGCGCTATCTCAAACTATCAGCGACTGGAACTGCTTATGGGCATGATGCAAGAATTCCGCGAATTCGCCATCAAGGGAAACGTGATGGATTTGGCCGTGGGCGTGATCATCGGCGGGGCCTTCGGCAAGATTGTCGATTCCGTCGTGAACGACCTCATCATGCCCCTGGTCGGCCTGATCTTTGGCAAGCTGGATTTCTCCAATCTGTTCGTCGTGCTGGGCACCATGCCGGAAGGCGTGCCGCGCACGCTGGATGCCTTGAAGAAGGCCGGCGTTCCCGTGTTTGCCTACGGCAACTTCATCACGGTCGCCGTGAACTTCCTGATCCTGGCCTTCATCATTTTCATGATGGTCAAACAGGTCAACCGCCTCAAGCGCGAAGCCCCTGCCGCCCCCGCCGAGGCACCAGCCACTCCCGAAGACATCCAGCTGCTGCGCGAGATCCGCGACAGCCTCAACCGCAAGCCCTAAGGCCTGCACCCATGAAAAAGCCTGCCGGATCGGCAGGCTTTTTTCATGGCTGGCGGCTTCAGGCCGCCAGGCTGCGCGCCATATGGATGGCCTCGAGCAGACTGGCCTCGTCGGCAACACCCTGGCCCGCAATGTCGAAAGCCGTGCCATGGTCGGGGCTGGTGCGCACCAGAGGCAGGCCCAGGGTGACGTTCACGCCTTTTTCCACGCCCAGATATTTGACCGGGATCAACCCTTGGTCGTGGTACATCGCCAACACCACGTCAAATTCGCCCGAATGGGCCGCGGTATTGCGGGCCCGCATGAACACGGTATCGGGAGCCAGCGGCCCCTGCACATCCATGCCTTCGGCGCAGGCTTGGGCAACGGCCGGCGCAATGATCTCGATTTCTTCACGGCCAAAGATCCCGCCCTCGCCCGCATGCGGATTGAGGCCGGCCACGGCGATGCGCGGCGCCCGCCCCAGGTTCTTGCTCAGCGCCCCATGGGTGATGCGCAGAGTCTGCAGAATCTGCGGCAGGGTCACGGCCTCGATGGCATCGCGCAGCGAAACATGAATGCTGACCAGCACCGTGCGCAGCTCGTCGTTGGCCAGCATCATGCGCACCGGCATTTGCTCCAGGGCGACACCCGCGTGCGCGGCAGCCTCGGCCTGCAGCAGCTCGGTATGGCCGGGGAACGAGACCCCGGCCAGATGCAGCGCTTCCTTGTGCAGCGGCGCCGTGACCAGGGCCGCGATCTCGCCGCGCAGAGCGGCCTGTGCGGCCCAGACCACGCATTGCGCCGCCGCCTTGCCGGCCGCGGCCGAGATCTGGCCGTAGGGCTGCGGGCCTGCGAGCCCGGGCAGATTCAGCAGCGGAATCGTGCCCGCCGGAACGGACCAGGCTTCGTCCGGCTCTTCGATCACCGCCACGGTCTGGGCCATGCCCTGCTCGCCCTCGGCCACCCGGGCCGCCAGAGCCGTCGCGCGGCGCAGGGTCTGCAGCTCGCCCACCACAAAACAGCCTTGCAAAGCCTGTGGCGCGGCACGAAAAGCCTTGGCAATGATTTCCGGGCCTATGCCTGCGCAATCCCCCTGGGTGATGGCAATGGTTTTGGCCGATATTGATTCAGAAGCAGACATAAGCATCCAGTCAGCCGCCAGCCCAATGCTCTATTGCGCCAGCAGCTATCAAAATTTGAGCCAAGCGCTCAAGCCGGGTTGTCGATGTCGATGAAGCGATGCTCCAGCCCGCACTCCTGCGCCACATGGGCGGCCACGGCCGGAGCTCCATAGCGTTCGGTGGCGTGATGGCCGGCCGCGATAAAGCACACGCCGGTCTCGCGCGCCAGATGGGCCTGGGGTTCGGAAATCTCGCCGGTGATATAGGCATCCGCCCCGGCCGCGATCGCCGACTCGAAAAAGCCTTGCGCGCCGCCCGTGCACCAGGCCAGCTTGCGGATCGGCCTTTGCCCATCGGCACCGACCAGGGTCACGCTGCGCCCCAGAGCCCGCTGCACATGGTCCGCCAAGGCCGCGGCATCGGCAAACTCGGCATCGGCCAGCCAGCCCAGGTTCTGCTCGCCAAACATGGCCTGGCCCTGCACCCCGAGCTGGGCGCCAAGCCGCGCGTTGTTGCCGAGTTCGGGATGGGCATCCAGCGGCAGGTGATAGGCAAACAGATTGATGTCGTGAGCCAGCAGCAGACGGATGCGCTCCTTGAGCCAGCCCGTGATGCGCCCGTCCATGCCGCGCCAGAACAGGCCGTGGTGCACGAAGATCGCATCGGCCTCGGCCGCTATCGCGGCCTCGATCAGCGCGCGGCTGGCCGTCACGCCGCTGACGATGCGGCGGATCTCGCTCCGGCCTTCGACCTGCAGCCCATTGGGCCCGTAGTCCTTGAAGCGCTCGGGCTGCAGCAGCCCATTGAAGACGGATAGCAGTTGGTTTCGCTCGATGCTCATGACCACGATTGTGCCCAAGCCCGCAAGCCGCCGAGCCGCTCATGGGCTTGCCGGATGCAAAAAGGGCAGCCCATGCTGCCCTTTTGCTGATCGCGGGTCGGCTCAGGCCTTTTTGGCCTGCCAGCCCTTGCAGGCCAGAGGCCAGAAGCCCATGGCCATGCCAAGCACGCCCATGGCCGCCACATAGTGAGCCGGAGCCATCACATCGGCCTGCTGCCACACGGACACCAGCATGGGAGTCAGGCCGCCGAACACCGCATAAGCCATGTTGTAGGCAAAGGACAGGCCGGTAAAGCGCACTTCGGGCGGGAAGGCGCGCACGCCCACCACGGGCAGCAAGGAGATCGCGCCCACGAAAAAGCCCACCGTCGCATAGGTGCAGATCAGCGAATCCTCGCTGCCCGGCAGGTTCAGATAGAACAGATAGGCCGTGACCGTCATGCCGCCCCAGCCGAGAACCATGGCCACCTTGGTGCCCAGCTTGTCGGACAGCCAGCCCCAGAACACGCAGCCCAGGGTCAGCGTCACCGTGGCCACGGCATTGGCCTTGAGCGCCAGCGCCGGAGCGATGTGGAAAACCTTCTGCAGATAGGAAGGCGTGAACAGGATCACCACCACGATGGCCGTGGACAGCACCCAGGTCATCAGCGCCACGATCACGCAGGCTTCGCGGTGCTCGCGCAGAATGGTCTTGATGGGCAGCTCACGGTCGGCGGCCTTGCGGGCCTGCAGCTCCTGGAAGATGGGGGTTTCGTGCAGGAACTTGCGCAGATACACCGACACCAGGCCGAACACGCCGCCCAGAATGAACGGCAGACGCCAGGCCCAGTCGTGGATCTCTGCCTGGCTGTACGCGCTGTTGAGCCAGACGCCGATGATGGAGCCCAGGAAAATGCCGCCGGTGATGCCCGAGGTCAGCGAACCGATCGCGAAACCATAGCGCTTGGCGGGCGCATGTTCGGCCACGAACACCCAGGCGCCGGGCATCTCGCCGCCAATCGCCGCGCCCTGCATCACCCGCATCAGCAGCAGCAGGATGGGAGCGGCCAAGCCTATGCTCTCATAGGTCGGCAGCAGGCCGATGACCAGGGTGGGCACGGCCATCAGGAACACCGACAGCGTGAACATCTTCTTGCGGCCCAGAATGTCGCCGAAGTGGGCGATCAGAATGCCGCCGATCGGGCGCGCCAGATAGCCGGCCGCGAAAATGCCCAGGGTCTGCAGCTGGCGCATCCAGTCCGGCAGCGAAGCCGGGAAGAACAGCGAGCCGATCACATTGGCAAAAAAGACGAACACCACGAAGTCATAGAACTCCAGCGTTCCGCCCAGAGCCGACAGGCCCAGGGTCTTGTAGTCCTCCCGGTTCAGGAGACGATTCGGCACCGCAGCCGACGTCATGGTCGGTGCAGCGCGGTCAAGCGTAGTCATGGTGTTTCCTAGATCGAACAACAGGACAGCGCGGAGAGGCCGCTGATCACGGGTCAACGTGCAGAGGCGGACCGATTGAGGCGGGCTTCAGGTACAAAGCCGCGCCACGCTGAACGCGATCACTTGGTAGGCGATCGCTTCAGTAAACGGCGAGGAAAGCGCGGTCGAAAAATCATTCTAGGGTTTACACCCATGGTTACGACCTACGCAAAACTACAGACAACTACAGTCCTATGCGCACCCGGCCTGCAGCCTCCGGCGGTTTGCGCTATGCAAATGCGGGCCGCAGGCCTCGCGCTTTGGCATGGCCATGCCTCACAATGTGGACTTGTTCCCCTCACTCTTCATACGCATTACATGAAACGCACCTGGCTGCTGTTTTCGCAGGTCGTCACCGTGCTGGTGGCTATCTATTTTGTAGTGGCTACCCTGCAGCCCGGCTGGCTTCAGCGGGGAAGTATCCGCAGCGGTGCGGGCATTTCGCTGCTGCAGGCACCGGCCACGCCGGCCGGTGAAGTCGCTCCGGGCAGCTTTGCGCCCGCGGCGCGCAAGGCCGCGCCCGCCGTGGTCAGCATCAACACCAGCAAGGCCGTGCGCCACCCGCGCGCCAACGATCCCTGGTTCCAGTTCTTCTTTGGCGACCAGGGGCCGCAGGAGCAATCTGGTTTAGGCAGCGGCGTCATCATCAGTCAAGATGGCTACATACTCACCAACAACCATGTGGTCGAAGGCGCGGACGATATCGAGGTCACGCTGACCGACAGCCGCCAGGCCAAGGCCAAGGTGATAGGCACCGATCCCGAGACCGATCTGGCCATACTCAAGATCGAGCTCGACAAGCTGCCCGTCATCGTGCTCGGCAATTCCGACCAGGTCGCCGTGGGCGACCGCGTGCTGGCCATTGGCAACCCCTTCGGCGTGGGCCAGACCGTGACCAGCGGCATCATCAGCGCGCTGGGCCGCAGCCAGCTGGGCATCAACACCTTCGAGAACTTCATCCAGACCGATGCGGCCATCAACCCCGGCAACTCGGGCGGCGCGCTGGTGGATGCCAACGGCAGCCTGCTGGGCATCAACACCGCCATCTACTCGCGCTCGGGCGGCAGCATGGGCATAGGTTTTGCGATTCCCGTATCCACGGCCAAGATGGTGCTGGACAGCATCGTCAGGGACGGCAAGGTCACGCGCGGCTGGATCGGTGTCGAGCCCAACGAGCTCTCGCCCGAGCTGGCCGAAACCTTTGGCGTCAAGGCCGATGCGGGCGTCATCATCACCGGCGTGCTCCAGGCCGGCCCCGCGGCCCAGGCCGGTATGCGCCCCGGCGACGTGATCGTCCAGGTCGGCGAGACCCCCACCCGCAATGTCTCCGAGCTGCTCACGGCCGTGGCTGCGCTCAAGCCCGGCACGGCCACCAAGTTCGATGTGCGCCGTGGCGACAGCAAGGTCGTGCTCGACGTCACGCCCGGCACACGGCCCACGGCCAGCACGCTGCAGCAGCAGGGCCGACGCCCCTGAGCGAGCCGCTCGCACCCCAAGCCAGCGCCCGCGCTGGCTTTTTCATGCCCTAGATCGACTCAAACCCATATAACTGAGGCGCCAGCAGCTATCAAAACAAAAGCCCTTGAAGAACTTCAAGGGCTTTTTGCATGGGGGCGGGACGGGAGAGCGCCGGGACCTCAGTTGTTGTCCGCGGGCTTGTCCACCGCTGTGCCGGCCTCCTCGGCCTCGGGAGCCCGCGAGGCCTTGTTGAACCAGCGCGCGCCTATGATGCCCACCTCGTAGAGCAGGCACATGGGCACGGCCAGCGCCAGCTGCGAGATCACATCGGGAGGCGTGATCACCGCCGCGATGATGAAGGCCAGCACCACGAAATAGCCGCGGAAGGACTTGAGCTTGTCGATTTCCACCAGGTCGAAGCGCACCAGCAGCATCACCACGATGGGCACCTGGAAGGCCGCCGCAAAAGCGATGTAGAGCGAAAGGATTGCCTCCACATAGGAGGCGATATCGGGCGTCGCGGCCACGCTGGCCGGCGTGAAGTGCTGTATGAACTTGAACATATTGCCCAGCACGAAGAACTGCACAAAGGCAATGCCCGCGTAGGCCAGCAGGCTGCCGAATAGGATCAGCGGCAGCACAAACTTCTTTTCATGGCTGTACAGGCCCGGCGCCACGAAGGCCCAGATCTGGTACATGATCCAGGGCAGCACCAGCAGCACGGCCACCATCATCAGCACCTTGAGCGGCACGAAGAACGGCGAGAACACGCCCACCGCGATCAGCTTGGCGCCGGGCGGCATATGTTCCTTGATGGGGTGGGCGATAAAGTCGATCAGGCCGTCCGGACCAGGCCAGAACATCAACAGCGCGATACCTAAGCCAATGCCGTAAATGCAGTACAGCAGGCGATCGCGCAGCTCCATCAGGTGCTGTACAAACGGCTGCTCCGTGCCGGCCAGTTCGTCTTCTTTAGAGGGTTCGGACATGGTGCAAAACTGCGCCAGAACCCCTTGGGCTCTGCACGCATGAAACAACAACGCCCGCGGACACGGGCAAGAGGCGACATGCAAAACGCAGACCGGCGCCCCCGGCGGGCGGCCAGGTGGCCGGCAGGCTGCGCATGGACATGCTCAACGGAACTTCTGCGGGCGGAAACGCGCCACGCGCGCCGCACCCGACTGGACCCTGGTGCGCACACCGGTACGGGCCTTGTACCACTGGGGCACGGCGCCGCGCTTGAGACGCCAGTTCTTGCGCGGGTGCTTGAAGGCA
>JAFAIY010000109.1 GCA_019236485.1 Comamonas sp.
GCGAAGTGGCGCATATCGCGGCGCTCGTAGATGGCGCGGTAGACGGCCGCACGCTCGGCTTCGGTGAACGGCGTGGCGGGTATGGAGGGCTGGCCCTTGCTGGCGTCTGGTGCTGACATGCTGCGATTGTCCAACAACAATCGGGCCGGCAACAGAGAAATAACGCGGCCGCATCATCGAGGCCGGGCCGCGGAGCTGCAGACGTGATGGCCTGCAGCCTCATTCTCCGGACCGGTTCAGCCTCCCAGATGCATGGAAAAGCGCGCGCCGTTGTCCAGCTCGCACTGGCCGGTCCCCAGGGTTGCGGAATTCATCTGGTAGCTGCACTTCATCCAGCCGCCGCGGCTGCCACTGGCGTTGGCAATGCCGGAGCGCGAACTGCCCGGGCTGCGCGTGGCCTCCCCGCTATAGCTTTCGCCGCGAATGCTGGCGCTGAAGATGCCGCGCCCGTGCATATCGTTGGTCACCGTGCCCTGCACGGTGCCGTACTTGGCGGCCAGCTCGTTGGCCGGATACATGCGGGCATTGAAAGTCACAGGCGCATCGGCAGGCACGACGCTGGCTGCCGCGGGCGACTGCACGGGAGCTCCCGGAGCGGGCTGCATGGGGACCACATAGCAGGCGCTGAGCAGCAAGCTGGCGGCGGCGACGGCGGCCACTTGCGCGGCAAGACGGCGATGACGGAGAACGAATGCGCGGCTGATCGACATAGAACTTCAACTGGGCCCAGGCACATGCCTGTAGACGCAGTCTCGGCGAGGGCGCGCCGATACCGGCCGGCTTTGGCGCAAGTGGCCGGCCACGCCCGTGCCGGTATCTTCCGGCGATACCGCGGCGCCCTAGTCCTCGATGCCGCGCTGCGCCGGGACTCCGGCCTGGAACGCATGCTTGATCAGCGTCATCTCCGTCACCGTATCGGCGATGTCGATGATTTCCTGGGGGCAGCGGCGTCCCGTCAGGCACACATGCACATCCCTGGGCCGGGACTTGAGCGTTTCCAGTACTTCCTGAAGCGGCAGCCAGCCGTAGATCAGCGGATAGGTGATCTCGTCCAGCACCACCAGAAAGTATTCGCCCGAGAGAATCGCCGCCTTGGCCTTTTCCCAGCCTTCGCGCGCCAGCTGGCCGGACTGCTCGAGATCCTTGCTCTTCCAGCTGAAACCATCGCCCAGGCCCTCTATGGGCAGGCCCACTTTTTCGGCCAGGCGGTGCTCGCCAAAGCGGGCCGTGGGCACTTTCATGAACTGGAAGACCTTGACGGCCTTGCCCCGGCCCGTGGCGCGGAAAGCCAGGCCGAAGGCGGCCGTGCTTTTGCCCTTGCCGTCACCGGTGTTGACGATGACGAGGCCGCGGCGCTCGCCCTCGGGTTTTTCATAGGGCTTTTCGGTGGGAGGAGTTTCAATATTCATAGCTGCTACCGCTTATCCATCAATGGCTACAAGGCCAGAAGTACAAAAAAATCAGCCCAGCCGTGGCAAGGCCAGCCAGTGACCGTCCAGCTCACGCACCTGGATGCGGTGCTCGAACACGGCCTCCAGCGCCGCATGGGTCTCGCCGTCGCTGCATGCGCCCTGGTGCACGATACGGCCCGCTTGCATGACCACCATCTCGTCGGCCAGCAGGGCAAACGACAGCTCGTGCAGCACGCTGACCACGGTCACGCCCTGCCGGACCAGGCTGCGTGCCGTCAGCATCCAGTCGGTCTGGTGCGGCGGGTCCAGATTGGCCAGCGGCTCGTCCATCAGCAGGGTCTGGGCCTGCACGGCCAGGGCGCGCGCCAGCAGCACGCGCTGGCGCTCGCCGCCCGAAAGCTCGCCGACGCTGCGCTGGCGCCAGTCCCAGGCATGGGTCTGGCGCAGCGCCTGCTCCACCGCGCTCCGATCGGCGTTGGAAGCAGGCGCCAGCCAGCCCTGGTGCGGCAGCCGGCCCAGCATGACCACGTCGTACACGGCCATATCGGCAGAAACCGGCTGGTTCTGGCCCAGCCAGGCCAGGGCCCTGGCCCGCTCGCGCCCATTCCAGTCGCCCAGGGGCCGCCCCTGCAGCAGCACCGCGCCGCTTTGCCGCTGGTTGCCCGCGCGCATGCCCGCCAGGGCTCGCAGCAAGGTGGATTTTCCCGCGCCGTTGGGGCCGACGATGGCCGTCCAGCGCCCCTTGGGAAGCTGCAGGCTGAGCTCGCGCAGCACTTCGCGCTCGCCCAGCTGCACGGTGAGTCCGGCGGTGGTCATGGCAGCCCCGGTCCTGGCAATACCGTTCATGCGCCCTCCCCGCCCGGCATGGCGCCGCGCCGGTGCATCAGCCACAGCAGATAGCTGCCGCCCAGCACCGCCGTCAGCACGCCCACGGGCAGCTCCTGCGGCGCGATCAGCCAGCGCGCCAGCAGGTCGGCGGCCAGCAGCAGCACCGCCCCCATCAGGCTGCTGAGCACCAGCAGCCAGCGGTGCAAGGCCCGTACCAGGGAGCGCACCAGATGCGGCGCGGCCAGGCCCACGAAAGCGATCAAGCCCGTCTGAGCCACGGCCGTGCCCGTGGCCAGCGCCAGCAGCACGATCAGCAGCAGGCGCAGCGGCGCCAGCGGCAGCCCCAGGCTGTGGGCCGTGGCCTCGCCCAGCGCCAGACCGTCGAGCACACGACTCAGGCACCAGGCCAGGGCCAGCGTGGGCAGCAACACCCAGAGCATGAGCGCGCAGGCATTCCAGCCCACAAAAGCCGTGCTGCCCAGCATGAAGGACTGCATGGCCTGCATGATGTCGGGGTTCATCAGCAGCACCAGCGATGCGGCGGCGCCCAGCACCACGCCGACGACCACGCCGGCCAGCAGCAGGCGCATGGTGTTCTGCACGCCCTTGGCCAGCACCAGGGTCAGCGCCACGGCGGCCACGGCACCGGCAAACGCCGCCCCCGTCACGCCCCAGCGCGCGAGACCGGCCAGCGCAAACGGCGAAACGCCCAGGGCCGCCATGGCCAGGGCCACGCCCAGCGAGGCGCCCGAGGCGCTGCCCAGCAGATAGGGATCGGCCAGGGGATTGCGGAACACGCCCTGGGCCACGGCACCGGCCAGGCCCAGCAGGCCGCCGGCCAGCAAGGCGCCCGCGGTGCGCGGCAGGCGGATGTCCATCACGATCTGCCAGGCCAGCGGGTCGCTGTGCGCCTGCCACACGCTTTCAAAACCCGTGCTGCCTATGCCGGCGCCCAGCATGGCCAACGCGCTGCCGCCCAGCGCCAGCCACAGCAGCAGCCAGGGTGCGGCCAGGCCGGCCTGGCCCCAGAGCTCGCCCCGCATCCTCGAGGACCTCATTGAGCCCGGCCCTGCTTGGCGGCCAGGCCTTGCAGGCACTTGGCAATGATTTGCGCGCCCTCGGCCATGCGCGGCCCGGGGCGGACCAGGATGTCGGACTGCTCGGGCGTGAAGCGGCAGATGGCGCCCTGCTTCACGGCGCGCATCTGGGCCCAGCCCGGATATTCGGGGACGCCGGTCTTCCAGGAGCGCTCCCCGGCCATCAGAATGTCCGGATCGGCCTTGACCACATATTCGGGGTTGATGCGCGGAAACGGCCCCAGCTTGGCTTCGATCACATTGCGCATATGCAGCCGCGTCAGGGTCTCGCCGATAAAGGAGTTCTCGCCCGCCGCATAGGGGCCGCGGCTGGCTTCGAAGTAGACGCGCTGCTGGCGCAGGCTCTCGGGCACGCTGTTGGCGGCCTTGTTCATATCCGCTTCGATCCCGGCCCAGACACGGTCTGCGCCCTGAGCGGGCGGAATGTCCAGCAGGGTGCCGATTTTCTGCAGCACGGTGCGCGCCTCGCCATGGGTGCGCGGCTCCAGGGCCACGACCTTGAGGCCCAGGGCCTCCATGCGCGTCACGGCCCGCGAGGCCACGGATACCAGCACCAGATCGGGTTTGAGCGCAAACACGGCCTCGATGTTCGGGTCCAGTCCGCCGCCCACCACGGGCAGGCTCTTCACCTGGGCCGGCCAGTTGGAATAGCGGTCCACGCCCACCAGGCGGTTGCAGGCATCCAGCGCGCACAGGCTTTCGGTCAGCGAGGGCAGCAGGCTCACGATGCGCTGCGGCGGCCTGGCCAGTTGCACCTTCACGCCGCGTGCATCGGTCACCTCAATCTGGGCCGCGGCGCACAGGGCCCAGGCCAGCAGGACGCCGCCGAACAGGCTGCGCACCACGCAGGGTTTGATCCGTTTCATGCTTGCGCCCCCTTCAGCGCCAGAGGCAGGCCCGCGCACATCAGCGTGACGCTGTCGCAGTGCGCTGCGACCTGCTGGTTGAGCCCGCCCAGCGCATCGACAAAAGCGCGCACCTCGCGCCCCATGGGGATGACGCCCAGCCCGATTTCATTGCCCACCAGGATCAGCGGCCCTGGAGCTTCCTCCACCGCTTCCAGAAAGAGAGCTAGTTGCGTTGCCCAGTCAACGGTTTGAGCATGATTCTGCTCTGCTGGCATGAGGCAGTTGGTGAGCCACAGCGTAAGGCAGTCGATCACCAGCAGGCGCTGAGCCGTGCTGTGCGCGCGCACCATGGCGGCCAGGTCCAGCGGCTCCTCTATGGTCTGCATGCCCGGCACGCGCTCGGCGCGGTCCCGCTGGTGACGCGCGATGCGCTCGCGCATCTCGGCATCCCAGGCCTGGCCCGTGGCCACCAGAGCGGCTTCATGCCGCGGGTCGGCCGACAGCCACTGGCGCGCCAGCATTTCGGCCCGGCGCGACTTGCCGCTTTTCTGTCCGCCCAGAATGAACTGGGTGCGTGGCTGGAGGGAACTGGAGCTGGCAGCGGTCATGGTGGAATAGAAAAAACTCAGGCCTCGATTGTTGCGCCAAAAATCCCGCCCGAAATCCCGCCGAACAGCCGGGCCGCGGCCGCGGGACATGAGGGGAACCAGGCGTGGAAATAGCTGGCGCGCAGGCTTCCCTGCACATACAGCGCTTCGCCGCGATCGGCCTGGACCGACGTGCCGGGGCGGCTGCTGCGGGTCTGCTCCTGCATGGCCGTCTCCAGCCGGCTGTAGTGAAAGGTATGGCCGCGCAGCAGGCCCGCGTCCAGCGCCAGCTGCTGCATGCCCAGCCCGCCCAGCCGGGTCTGCATGACGACCCGGGCCGGCAACACGCCCCACAGGGGCTGGGTGGCGCCGGCCAGATCCGTGACCGACTCGCACAGCGCCAGCATGCCGCCGCATTCGGCCCAAACCGGTTTGGCCTGTGCCACATGCTGCTCGATACCGGTACGCAGCCCCCGGTTGGCCTGCAGCGCCGCCGCATGCAGCTCAGGGTAGCCGCCGGGCAGCCACAGCGCATCGCAGGCCGGCAGGCCGTCGCCGGCCAGCGGCGAGAAAAACACCAGCTCGGCGCCCATGGCGCGCAGACAGTCCAGATTGGCGGGATAGATGAAGGAAAAAGCCGCGTCCCGCGCGATCGCGATGCGGCGACCCGCCAGCCAGGGGCCGGTCTCCGGCAGGGCGGCATCGGTCCCGGCAAAGTCCACACACCAGTCCTGCCAGCTAGGTTCCCCGTCCACGGCATCCCAGGGGCGCTGGCCCAGCGGCGTCTGCGCCAGCGCGTCGGCCGCGGCATCCAGGCGCTGCAGCGCGTCCGGCAGTTCATGCGCGGCGATCAGGCCCAGGTGGCGCTCTGGCAGCAGCGCCGCCGATCTGGCCCTGGGCGCATCGCCGGTCTGCACGGCGGGCATGGCGCCTTGCCACATGGCGGGGTCGCGCAGCCCCTGCTGCAGCAGGTCGGCATGGTGGCCGCTGGCCACCCGGTTGGCGACAAGCCCCGCCCAGCGCATGCAGGGCTGATAGTGCTGCAGCCCGTGGGCCAGCGCACCGAAAGTGCCGGCCATGGCCGAGGCGTCCAGCACCGCGAGCACCGGCAAGCCCAGCAGCTGCGCCAGATCGGCCGCGCTGGGACTGCCGTCGAACAGGCCCATCACGCCCTCGACCAGAAGCAGGTCCGCCTCCCGGGCCGCCGCCTGCAGACGGGCGCGCACATCGGTCTCGCCCGTCATCCAGAGGTCCACCGAATGCACGGCCGTGCCACTGGCCAGCTCATGCCAGTAGGGGTCGAGAAAATCCGGCCCGCACTTGAACACTCTGACCTTGCGACCCTGGCGCGCATGCAGCCGGGCCAGAGCCGCGGTCAGCGTGGTCTTGCCCTGGCCCGAGGCCGTGGAGCTGATCAGCAGCGCAGGGCAGCGGACTGCCGGCATCACGGTGGAAGCAGTCATGAGCTCAGTTACCGGTCCAGGTCACGCCCACATAGGCGCTGCGGCCTTCGGTGGCATAGGTGCGTGCCAGCTCATAGCGCTTGTCGGCCAGATTGTTCAGGCGTGCGACCAGGCTCCACTGGCGGCTCAGCTGCTTTTGCGCGCTCAGATTCCAGAGGGTGTAGCCGCCCAGCACATATTTGTTGGCCGCGTCGTCAAAGCGCTTGCCGGCCACCTGCATCTCGGCGCCCAGCTTCCAGCCCGCGACCATGGTGTCGGCCGACAGATTGGCGTAGCGCTTGGAGCGGCGTGCCAGCTGCAGATCCTTGTCCGTGTCGCGCGGATTCTGGAAGTCCACCGAGCCCTGCAGATTCACCACGCCGATGCGGGTGGTGGCGGCCAGGGTGATGCCTTCGTAGCGGGCGTTGGCCACATTGGAGTAGCAGCCGCCCTTGGGACCCGAAGCCAGCACGCTGGGGCACGAGCCCGTTCCGCCCACGTAGTTGATCAGATTGGAGATGTTGTTGCGGTACACGGTGGCCGAGAAGCTGTCGCTGCCCTGGCCCCATTTCAGGCCCAGCTCCAGATTGCGGCCTTTCTCGGGTTGCAATGCCGAATCACCGTACATGCTGAAACGCTGGTACAGCGTGGGCGCACGGAAGGCCGTGCCGGCAGACGCAGTCGCGCGCCAGTTGGGCATGAACTCATAGCCGTAAGCGGCGCTGCCCGTGGTGTTGCCGCCAAACTCGCTGTCGCGGTCATGACGCGCATTGAACTGCAGCGTGTGCTTGCCCGCATGCAGGCCATAGCCCAGGGCCAACGCGTTCTGCGAACGCGAGCGGTCGATATTGCCGTTGACCAGGCTGTCCTCGCGGCGCTCCAGTGCGGCGGTCACGGTCTGTGCGCCCAGCTTCCATTCGTTCTGGAACAGATAGTTGTGCAGACGCGTGTCGGTCTTGTAGGGCGAGGGACGGGTCTCGTAGTAGTCGCGCGACTGGGTGTACTGCAGGCGCGTGCTGTAGATATCGCTCCACTTGGCCTGCCAGTTCAGACCCAGGGTGCTCATCTTGTAGATGCTGCGGTCGTCGGCCATGGGCGCGGTCTTGGAGACCGGAGCGTCGTAGCCCGCATTCATATAGCTGCTCAGCGCCGTGGCTTCCACGCGCTGGTTGGGCGTGATCTGATAGCCGATGCGGCCATTGACGGCATTGTTGCGGTAGCCATCGGCGTCGGGGTTGAAGCCGGGCACGGTTCTGGCATCGAATCCGTTGCTGCTCGCATGCGAGGCACCCAGGGCGTAGTCCCAGCCGTTCTGGCCGCCGCTGATGCCGGCCTGCGCCTTCACCGTGCCGCGGCTGCCCCAGCCCAGGCCCACATAGGGAGTGGGCTTGCCCTCGCCTTTCTTGGTGAAGATCTGTACCACGCCGCCAATCGCATCTGAGCCGTAGACCGCGGCCGCGGGACCGCGCAGCACTTCGATGCGGTCTATCGCCTCCAGCGGAATGTCCTGCCACGATGCGCCCCCAGTGGACTGGGAGTCGACGCGCACGCCGTCGATATACACGGCGGTGAAGCGGGTCTCGGCACCGCGCAGATAGACGCTGGTGTTGGCTCCTATGCCGCCGTTGCGCACCATCTGCACGCCGGGCAGGCGCGCCAGCACATCGGCCACGCCCGCGGCGCCGGCGGTTTCGATGGTTTGACGATCCACGATGGACATATCGGCCACCAGATCGGACAGCGGCTGCTCGATGCGGTTGGCCGTCACCACGGTCTCGTGCAGGGAAGCGGTATCGGCCAGAGCGAGCTGCTGGGCCTGTGCGGTGCAAGCCATGCAAACCAGCGCCGAAGCCAGCCAGGTGGGACGAAGAGCGAAAGCAGCGCGTGCGCGCGCACCCGAAGCCGTCTGTGCATCGGTGCACAGCGGCGAATATTGCAAACTCATGGAAAGCAAACAACGAAGACGCCCCCGCCAGCCTACCCGCCGACGATGGGCAATACATGCCGGCACAAGAGCTGGCACACCACTGTTGGCCGGTATCCGGGCTAGGCGAATCGTCCTCTTGCCAGCCTTCCCAGCGCGCAGGCGCCAGTGGCTATGGAAGGAAAAGGCGGGGTGCGCAAGCACTCCATTCGCCGACCGTTGCGGGGGCAGCGCAGGCTTGGTGCGCCTGTGAATCGGCGGGCACCTCCCTGCTTCCCGTTGAACTGGGGCCGCAGAAAAGCAGCTCCGAGCACCAACAGCGGCGCATTGTAATGAGTTAATACGGCGCCTCATCCTCCATTCAGAGGAATCGGGTCACGATTTCTTACGTTAAAAATGTCCTTGGCGCAGATACGACACGCGCGGGGCGCTACGATTTTGGGAGAAATCAGACGCTTTTCCGACTAAGGTTCTCAAGCAGCCCGCACGGCGGCACCGAGACTGCGGATTTGCCTGCACATTAATGCCCATCCACAGACTGCAAGACCTACAATGGCAGAGTCTATGACCCCCCAGCCTTCTCTTGATCTCATTGCCGAGCGCGTGGAGCGTCTGCTGGTTCGCCACGAGGAACTGCAGCGCACCAATGCCTTGCTCGCCGACCAGGTCGCCGCCCTGACCCAGGAGCGTGATCTGCTGCGCCTGCGTCTGCAGGCCGCGCGCGCACGCGTGGATGCACTGATAGAGCGCCTGCCCGCCAACCAGGGAGAGTGACCTCTCCCCATCACCAGACCCAGCCACAGATGCCCATGAAGCAGATCGATGTGCAAATCATGCAGCAAAGCTATGTGCTGACCTGCCCCGATGGTCAAGAAGAACGCGTGCAGGAAGCCGTGCGCCGCGTGGACGAGGCCATGACCCGCATCCGCGACAGTGGCAAGGTTCGCTCGCGCGAACGCGTGGCGGTGCTGGCGGCACTCAATATGGCCTTCGACGTGCTCGATCGCGACGCCCAGCAAGCCCATATGGCCAGCGCCCAGGCCGAAATGCAGGCCTTGGTGCAGGAGCAAGCCAGGCAGCAGCCCGCCAAGGAAGTCAGCGAAGCGGCCAGGGCCGAGCAGCAGCGCCAGCAGGAACTGGCCGAGCAACTGGTGCTCAGGCTCGATCAGGCGCTGGAGAGCGATTCCCGGCTACTCTGAAATTGTGAAAGCCTGAAAACATGGGGACAAAGCGGTTTTGCGGTCTGGGCCCCAGCAATCCCCGGTAAAATAAAACCGTCTGCAAATCTGCCGGTTTTTATATTTCCTTGAACCAATGCTCCACGAGCACGGGCTTGGTACATCACCTATTGAGCGTGATCGTCTCGCGTCAGATGAACCCAACGATAGGTTGCCCTCGCCCACCTGAACCCCCGGTTCAGGATGACGAGCCGGTGGTGTTTGCAGACACCTTGCACATCGCCGGGTTGTTGCTCTGAAGCGGCTGCGCACAGCAGCACCGCCACATCAAGCAAGTCAACAGCCCAGGCCTCGATCCCCTATCGAGATCAGCCCGCATCGCGGGCTTTTTTTGCGCTTGCCGACCGCGCCCGCCTTCCCCGATCTCGCTGGCGGCGACATTCCGAGCCCCGCGACACCCTCGGCCGCCCGGCCAGATCAACAGTCCTCAACAGACGGCTACAGCGGCAAGGCACGAGCACTTGCGCAGCCTGCTCTGAACCACTGATCCCGCGACAGCCAAAGCGCCTACACCGGACAAGGTAAGTGCTTGATACAACGAAGTACCGCTTGCAAAGCATTGTGACTCGTCGGTCTTGGGCAAGCGATTCAGCGTTAGGGAGTCTGGATCATGAGGAAAATCAACCCCACGGCAAAAAGCGCAAACCGTGCCTATGTACGCCTGCATACCTATGTCGCCAAGCAGCTGGACTGGGAGGTCTTCACCAAAACCTATCGGGTCGTGCTTGACTCCGATACCAGCGAGGAGGTCAGCCTGTGCGTGGTGCAGGTCTTCGACGAACTAGGCCAGCTGGCCAGCCTGGGCCCTACCATCCCCAACAAGATCATGTTGTCGCGCCGCAAAGAGCCTGCGATGACGGTCTGGACCGAATGCTTTAACGACGGCAAGTCGAGCTGGCGCAGCGTTTCCTGCCGCTGAACTATTGCCATCCGCCGGATTCCGCATGAAGGGCCGCAAAGCCAGGCATGCGGCGGCGGCACTCATGCACTCTGCTTTTGCTAGCTGCCGGCGCTTGAGGGATAAGCGCCGGCAGCGCTTCTTGGCTTAGCCCCGCGGCCGGCGACCGCATGTTTTGCCCCTCATGTATTGCCGGGCTGCCGGCCTTGGAATAGATTGGCTGCGACGCACTGGTTCCAGATGCGCATGAAAGCTGCACATGTTCAAACATCTGCTTATTCCTACGGACGGCTCGGAACTCTCGCAGGCCGCGGTTCGCGCCGGCATACGCCTCGCCCACGAACAAGGCGCCAGGGTCACGGGCCTGTATGTGATACCCGACTACGCGGCCATCTATGGCTCGGAAGGCATGGTGACCTTCAACACCACCGATATCGAGCGCAGCGCCAACAAAGAGGCCGACAGCGCCCTGCAGTTCATCGAGCATCTGGCTTTGCAGCAAGACGTGCCCTGCGCAACCGTCCGGGTAACCAGCATTTCCGTCTATCGCGCCATCATCAAGGAGGCCGAGACCTGCCATTGCGACCTGATCTGCATGGCCTCCCATGGCCGCAGGGGCATCAGCGGAGTTCTGCTGGGCAGCGAAACCCAGAGGGTGCTGACCCATAGCAGCATCCCCGTGCTGGTGCACCGCCCGGCATTGAAAAGCCATTGACCGGGGCCGGGCCGCACCAGCTGTCACTACCAGACGCTTGTTGCGCAGCCCATGCTCCGCTATTTGTTGCCAAGCCAGGCCACGCTATTGAGGAATAGTCGCACCAGCTCGGTCTGCCGGCGCACCCCGGTCTTGGAAAAAATGGAGCGCAGATGCGCACGAGCCGTGTTGAGGCGGATATTCAGCGTCTCGGCGGCCTCGTCCAGAGAAAGCCCGTTGGCCAGCTGGATCGCGACCGCCGTCTCTGCAGGAGTGAGCTGAAACAGCTGCTGCGCGAGCTGCAGAGGGGGATCGGCCCGGCCCGTGGTGTCGCGCACAAAGACCGCCACGCTGGGACGCTGCTTGCCCTCGCTCCATTCGTCGGAGGAAATGCTTTGCACCACCACGCCCCAGTTCAGCTGGCCCGACTGGCGGCCGACGGACATGCCTTCGGTCATGGACAGCTGCGAGGTCTGGGCCTGGAGCAGCGCATCGCGGACCAGGCGCTGCAGCTTGCGGTTGTCGTTGGCATAGGCGGCTTCCAGCGTGCCGTTGGTCACCTTCAGGCCATCTCCGCTGTTCAGGATG
>JAFAIY010000005.1 GCA_019236485.1 Comamonas sp.
GTGCTGTTGTGCACCACATCGCCGTCGCCCGCATCCAGCTCGTAGACCTGCTGCCAGCGCTCGCGCCCCTGCTCGGCCGAGGCATCGCCGAGAAACAGCTCGAACTGCTCCTGCACCACGCGCGCGAAATCCTGCAGGCCCGAGACATCGCAGAGACGCTTGCCCTGGAAGACCGCCATGGGCGCGCGCAGAATGCGTGTGGCGCCAGGGTTGCTGAGCACGATGCGGCCCTCGCGATCGAGCACGATGACGCCCGAAGTGAGATTGTCCAGAATCGTCTGCAGATTGCTGCGGGCCGCATCGAGCTGCAGCAGATTGCGATTCGCATCCGCGCGCGCATCGGCCAGCTGCTGGGTCATCACCGCGAACGAGCGGGTGAGCACGCCGATTTCGTCCTTGCTCTGCAGCGCGGGCTTGGGCCGCAGATCGCCGCGCGCCACATCGCGCATGCCCTGGGCCAGCAGCAGCAGAGGCTTGGCCAGCTGGTTGCCCAGAACGATGGCCAGCACCACGGCGCCGAATACCGCGAGGAACAGGGCCAGCGTGAGCGTGCCTATATACATGCGCTGCAGCCCGGTGCGAGCCAGCGCTCGCTCCTGATATTCGCGGTTGGCCTCCTGCACCGCCAGCGCATTGCTGACCAGGGTCTGCGGCAGCGGAATCGTGGCCTGCAGATAGCGCGCTTCCTCCAGCAGATTCACCGCGGAGCTGGGCACCAGGGCCAGGGTCCGCACCTTGGCGTTGATGGTCGCGTTGTCGGCGCCCGCGTCGCCCGCATCGTCCAGCCCCTCGATGCTGGCCGCGGCGCGCTGGCCGCCCTGCTCGCGCAGGCTGCGCAGCATCTGTGCGCTGGGGCGCTCGGGTGCGAGGCTGAACTGGGACTTGCCGGCGCTGGCTATGGCCTTGCCCGATGCGTTCCAGAGCACCACGTCCGTCGCGCCGAGCTGGTCGCGGATGCGCTCCAGCACCAGCGCCGCCCCCGTGTCCGAGGCCTGCGACAGCTGCAGACCGGCCGTACGCGTGTTGTTGGCCATGTCGTTGGCCACGGTGTCCAAGGTGGCGCTGGCCAGGCTCACGCCGGCCGACAGCGCGCCCTCGACCTTGACGTCGAACCAGCTCTCTATGGAGCGCGACACGAACTGGTAGGACACCACATAGATCAGCAGGCCCGGCAACAGCCCTACCAGGGTGAAGATGCCAGCCAGCTTGAGCAGCAGCTTGCTGCCGAAACGCCCGCGCCTGAGCCTCAGCGCGAGCCGCAGACCGCCCCACAGCAGCACCAGCAGCAGCAGGCCCGCCACCACCACATTGGCCCAGAACAGCCAGCTGTAGTTGCGCTCATAGGCCAGGCGGTTGTTGGTGGCCATGGTCAGCAGGAACAGCAGCAGCACGCCGACCACCACCATCAGCACCACGCCAGTGCCCACGGCCCAGCGCGTGGTGCGCGACCAGCGCGCCGTCGACGGCAGGCTGGCTTCGGTCTCCAGGGCTTGAAAATCGGGCATCAGGGTGTGGCCTCCAGAACCTGGGTGCGCGACAGCTGCAAATTCCACACCGAGCGCCCCAGCACTCCCATCTGCAAAGGCCTGGGCAGGGCCGACAGGTCGACGCGAAAGCGCAGCTGCACGGACACGCCCGAAGTCGAGCCGAGCTGCGCGGGCTCCAGAATCTTCCAGCGCGAGATGCGCTGTATGGCCGCCATGGCGTCCTCCAGCTGTTCATAGGTCTGGCCCAGGGCCAGGCCGGTGCCGGAACTCGTGAACGCCGTATTCGAGATATGCAGACGCCAGCGGCGCGTCAGCGGCTGATGGGTGAGGCGGTAATAGCGGGTGGCCGTACCCAGATGCTGGTCGGACCAGTACCAGCGCTCGCGCTGGACCAGGGCTTCGGCCGTGAAGTACAGGGGAATGCCCTGGCGCAGCGCGTCCTCCACCTGCACCGGCAGGTCGAACTGCAGATTGGCCGAGAGAAAGACACCCTCGTCCGTGCGCGTGACCTGCATGGAACTGATGTCCGGCGGCACAGTGTCCGCGCGGGTGGCGGCCGCCGCGGCCCACAGGGCCAGCGCCATGATGGCCGCCCAGGCCATGCGCCACACAGCCCCCGCCTCGGCGTTAGCGCGTTTTTTCGAGCAGAGCGTAGAAAAAGCCGTCGTGATCACCCAGCAGATTGTCGGCCACGACGCCGGCTTTGGTTGACTTGCCGGGTATTAAATGACCGGGAGCGGGCAGGCAGGCAGCCGTAGTGTTGCGTGCAAGAAACGCTTGCACCTGCTCATCTCCCTCGGCCTTGAAGATGGAGCAGGTGCAGTAGACCATGCGCCCGCCGGGCTGCAGCAGCGGCCAGAGGGTATCGAGCAGGCCGGACTGGATGGCGGCAAGCTGGGCCACATCGCTTTCGCGGCGCAGCCAGCGCACATCGGGCTGGCGCCGCACAATGCCCGAGGCCGTGCAGGGCGCGTCGAGCAGGATGGCGTCAAACCGCTGGCCCGCGCATTGCTGCTCGAACCAGTCCTCGGGCCGGGAGGCATCGGCCACCAGCACCTTGGCCTGCAGGCCCAGGCGGGACAGGGTCTCCGTGATACGGCCCGCGCGCTCGGGGTCGATCTCCAGCGCCGTCACCTCGATGCTGCCGGGCGCGGCGCGCTCCAGCAGATGGGCCGTCTTGCCGCCCGGGGCCGCACAGGCATCGAGCACGCGCAGGGGCCGGCCTTCGGGCCGGGCCAGGCCCGCAAGCAGCAAAGGGGCGGCCGCCTGAGCCGCTGCATCCTGCACCGAGGCCCAGCCCGCGGCGAAATGCGGCAGCTCCTGCACCGGCGCCGCACGCTCGAGCTGGAGCCCGGTTTCGGCGACCGCTATCGCCTTCAAATTCATAGCATCCAGCGCCAATTGGTACTGGACTGGCGTGCATTTCTGCTGATTCACGCGCAGGGTCATGGGCGGTTGAGCGTTGTTCGCCGCCAGAATGGTTTGCCAATCCTGAGGATGGTCTTTCTGCAGCCGCGCAATCCACCATGCAGGGTGATTCCAGACCGCCACGGGGTCGCCATCGGTCGCAGCCACCAGCGCATCGCGCTCACGCAGAAAGCGGCGCAGGCAGGCGTTGATGAAGCCGGACTGGGCGCGGGCGGCGCCACGCTTGGCCGCCTCGACGGCCTGATTGACCAGCGTGAACGGCGGGTAAGGCGCATGGGCCTCGTCCCAGGCCAGGGCCAGGGCCGTGCTCAGCAAGGCACTGACCTTGGGTGCGGGCGAGCGCGGCGCCAGCTGTTTTTGCAGGGCCTGGGCGCGGCCCAGATTGCGCAGCACCTGGAACAGCAAGGCCTGCACACCGGGACGCAGCCGCTGCGGCACCTGTGCCAGCACGGTCTTGCTGGACTGCCCGCCCAGAATGCCGTGCAGGGCCTGGGCCACAGCTTCCAGCTGTTGCCAGAGCGCGGGGGCAGCGGGCGCATGGGCGTTCTTGGGTGTCGACGGCGTTGAGGTCATGGATGGCAGGCCTGAAAAATCTAGCAAAAGAAAAACGCTCCCGTCTGCACGGGGCAGAGCGGGAGCGCGGTGCATCAGCAGCGATCCGGAACCCTTGCGGGGCCCGGACCGGCGCCTGGCTTACTCGGCCGATGCGTCGCCAGCGGGCACTTCGGCTTCGTCGGCCGTGATACCGGCCAGCTCGGCTTCCTCAGCCTCGGCAATGGCGCGACGCTCGGCGTCGTCCATCTCGTCCTTGGCCTTGCGTGCCTGGTGGTAGGCCAGACCCGTACCGGCGGGGATCAGACGACCCACGATCACGTTTTCCTTCAGGCCACGCAGCTCGTCGCGCTTGCCCATGATGGCAGCTTCGGTGAGCACGCGGGTGGTTTCCTGGAAGGAAGCCGCGGAGATGAAGGAGTCGGTCGACAACGAAGCCTTGGTGATACCCAGCAGCACGTTGGAGTATGTGGCCGGCAGCTTGCCGTCCTTTTGCATCTCTTCGTTGGTGTTGAGCACTTCGGAGCGCTCGACCTGCTCACCCTGGATGTAGGAGGTATCGCCGGAGTTCTCGATGACCACACGACGCAGCATCTGGCGCACGATCACTTCGATGTGCTTGTCGTTGATCTTCACACCCTGCAGACGGTACACGTCCTGCACTTCGTCAACGATGTAGCGGGACAGCTCTTCGATGCCCAGCAGACGCAGGATGTCCTGAGGATCGGCGGGACCGTCGACGATGGATTCGCCCTTGTTCACCACCTGGCCTTCGTGCACCAGGATGTTGCGCTCCTTGGGCACCAGCTCTTCCCAGACCTTGCCTTCCAGATCGGTGATCTGCAGGCGGATCTTGCCCTTGGTTTCCTTGCCGAAGGACACGGTACCGGTCATCTCGGCCAGCGTGCCCTTGTCCTTGGGCGTACGGGCTTCGAACAGCTCGGCCACACGAGGCAGACCACCGGTAATGTCGCGGGTCTTCTGACCTTCCACAGGGATACGGGCCAGCACTTCGCCGGGGCCAACGTCCTGGCCGTCGCGCACCTGGATCAGAGCGCCGACCTGGAAGCCGATCGTCACGGCATGGTCGGTACCGGGGATCTTGACTTCCTGGTCGTTGGCGTCGATCAGCTTGACCTGAGGACGCACCACCTTGGCCGAGCCGCGACGCTTGGGATCGATCACCACCAGGGTGGACAGACCGGTCACTTCGTCGACCTGCTTGGCCACGGTCAGACCTTCTTCCACATTCTCGAACTTCACCTGACCGGCGTATTCGGTAATGATGGGGCGGGTCAGCGGGTCCCAGTTGGCCAGGATCTTGCCGGCCTTGATGGCTTCGTCGGGCTTGATGGTCAGCACGGCGCCATACGGCACCTTGTGACGCTCACGCTCGCGGCCGTTTTCGCTGATCACGATCTCGCCGGAACGCGAAATCACCACCAGCTCGCCCTTGGTGTTGGACACATAGCGCATCGTGCTGTTGAAGCCGATCGTGCCGTTGGACTTGGCCTCAACACTGGAGGCAACAGCGGCACGCGAAGCGGCACCACCGATGTGGAAGGTACGCATGGTCAGCTGCGTGCCGGGTTCACCGATGGACTGGGCAGCGATCACACCCACGGCTTCGCCGAGGTTGATCAGGCCGCCACGGCCCAGGTCGCGCCCATAGCAGGTAGCGCACAGGCCGAAGCGGGTTTCGCAGGTCAGAGCGGTGCGGACCTTGATCTCATCCACGCCCTGAGCTTCCAGCTCTTCGATCACATCTTCGTTCAGCAGAGTGCCGGCAGGCAGCAGAACGTCGCGGGTCTCGGGGTGCAGCGCGTCTTCGGCGGTCGAGCGGCCCAGCACACGGTCGCGCAGGGATTCGATCACTTCACCGCCTTCGACGATGGCGCGCATCAGATAGCCGTTGGAAGTACCGCAGTCCTGTTCGTTCACGACCAGGTCTTGGGTCACGTCCACCAGACGACGAGTCAGGTAACCGGAGTTAGCCGTCTTCAAGGCCGTGTCGGCCAGACCCTTACGAGCACCGTGGGTCGAGATGAAGTACTGCAGCACGTTGAGGCCTTCGCGGAAGTTCGCGGTAATAGGCGTCTCAATAATCGAGCCATCGGGCTTGGCCATCAGGCCACGCATGCCGGCCAGCTGACGGATCTGGGCTGCGGAGCCACGGGCGCCAGAGTCGGCCATCATGTAAATCGCGTTGAACGATTCCTGATCGACTTCGTTGCCATGACGGTCGGTGGTCTTCTGGACCTTGAGCTGGTCCATCATCACCTTGGACACGTCGTCACCGGCCTTGCCCCAGATGTCCACCACCTTGTTGTAGCGCTCGCCGGCGGTCACAAGACCGGAGACGTACTGCTGCTCGATTTCCTTCACTTCGGCTTCGGCGCGAGCCAGGATGTCGGCCTTTTGCGGCGGCACCAGCATGTCGTCGATGGAGATCGAGATACCGGCATGCGTGGACAGGCGGAAACCGTTCTGCAGCAGCTTGTCGGCAAACACCACGGTGGCCTTCAAGCCGCACTTACGGAAAGAGGCATTGATCAGCTTGGAGATCTCCTTCTTCTTCAGCGCCTTGTTCATATTGCTGAACGGCAGGCCCTTGGGCAGGATCTCGGACAGCAGAGCGCGGCCCACGGTGGTTTCCACGAGCGAGGTCACGGGCTCGAATTCGCCGGTTTCCTTGTTCTTGTTCCACTCGGTCAGACGCACGCTGATCTTGGCATGCAGCTCGGTCTCGCCGGCTTCCAGCGCGCGCTGGACTTCGGCCAGATCGGCAAACACCATGCCTTCGCCCTTGCCGTTGATCTTCTCACGCGTGGCGTGATACAGACCCAGCACCACGTCCTGGGAAGGAACGATGGAGGGTTCGCCCGAAGCGGGGAACAGCACGTTGTTCGAGGCCAGCATCAGCACGCGGGCTTCCATCTGCGCTTCCACAGACAGGGGCACGTGAACAGCCATCTGGTCACCGTCGAAGTCGGCGTTAAAGGCCGCGCAGACCAGCGGGTGCAGTTGCAGGGCCTTGCCTTCGATCAGGATGGGCTCGAAAGCCTGGATGCCCAGACGGTGCAGCGTAGGCGCACGGTTGAGCATGATCGGGTGTTCCTTGATGACTTCTTCAAGGATGTCCCACACCACGGGCGTACCGGCTTCCACTTCCTTCTTGGCAGCCTTGATGGTCGTGGCGATGCCGCGCTGCTCGAGCTGCGCAAAGATGAAGGGCTTGAACAGCTCCAGAGCCATCAGCTTGGGCAGACCGCACTGGTGCAGCTTGAGGTAAGGACCCACGGTAATCACGGAACGACCGGAGTAGTCCACGCGCTTGCCCAGCAAGTTCTGACGGAAGCGACCGCTCTTGCCCTTGATCATGTCGGCCAGGGACTTCAGCGCACGCTTGTTGGCGCCCGTCATGGCCTTGCCGCGGCGGCCGTTGTCCAGCAAGCTGTCCACGGCTTCCTGCAACATGCGCTTTTCGTTGCGCGCGATGATCTCGGGAGCCTTGAGCTCCAGCAGACGGCGCAGACGCGAGTTGCGGTTGATGACGCGGCGATACAGGTCGTTCAGGTCGGAGGTCGCAAAGCGGCCACCGTCCAGAGGCACCAGAGGACGCAGATCCGGAGGCAGCACGGGCAGCACTTCCATCACCATCCAGCCGGGCTTGATGCCGGACTTCTTGAACGCTTCCAGCAGCTTCAGGCGCTTGGCGTTCTTCTTGACCTTGACTTCGGAGCCGGTCAGATCGTTGCGCAGGCGCTCGATCTCGATGTCGATATCAATGCCTTCCAGCAGGTCCTTGATACCTTCGGCGCCCATCTTGGCCGTGAACTCGTCATAGCCGTACTCGGCGCACTTGGCGTCGTAGTCGTCCTCGGACATGATGCTGAACTTCTTCAGCGGAGTCATGCCGGGGTCGGTCACCACATAGGCTTCGAAGTACAGCACGCGCTCGATGTCGCGCAGCGTCATGTCCAGCACCAGGCCCAGGCGCGAAGGCAGGGACTTCAGGAACCAGATGTGGGCGCAGGGCGCAGCCAGATCGATGTGACCCATGCGCTCGCGGCGCACCTTGGTCTGAGTGACTTCAACGCCGCACTTCTCGCAGATCACGCCGCGATGCTTGAGGCGCTTGTACTTGCCGCACAGGCATTCGTAGTCCTTGATCGGGCCAAAGATCTTGGCGCAGAACAGACCGTCGCGCTCGGGCTTGAAGGTACGGTAGTTGATGGTTTCGGGTTTCTTGACCTCACCAAAAGACCACGAGCGGATCTTTTCGGGCGAGGCCAGACCGATCTTGATGGCATCGAAATGCTCATCAGGCGTAAATTGCTTGAACAGGTCGAGTAGCGATTTCATGGACTCTTTCCCTTTTCAAATTAAGAACGTTCGAGTTCGATGTCCAGGCCCAGGGAACGGATTTCCTTGACCAGCACGTTGAACGACTCGGGCATGCCTGCCTCGATGGAATGTTCGCCCTTGACGATGGACTCGTACACCTTGGTACGGCCTTGCACGTCGTCGGACTTCACGGTCAGCATTTCCTGCAGCACATAGGCGGCGCCGTAAGCTTCCAGCGCCCACACTTCCATTTCACCGAAACGCTGACCGCCGAACTGGGCCTTACCGCCCAGAGGCTGCTGCGTCACCAGCGAGTACGGACCGGTGGAACGGGCGTGCATCTTGTCGTCGACCAGGTGGTGCAGCTTCAGGTAGTGCATGTAGCCGATGGTGGTCGGGCGCTCGAAGCGCTCGCCGGTACGGCCGTCATACAGATAAGCCTGAGTGCGTGTCTCGGTCAGACCCTTGGCGGCAGCGATGTCGTCAGGGTAGGCCAGCTTCAGCATGTCCTTGATTTCGGCTTCGGAGGCACCGTCGAACACCGGCGTTGCGAAAGGCACGCCCGTGGTCAGTTCCTTGGCCATGGACATGACTTCACCGTCGTCCAGCTGAGACAGCTCTTCCTTGCGGCCGCTGCGGTTGTAGATCTCTTCCAGGAAGGCACGCACTTCGGCAGCACGGGCTTCCTTCTGCAGCATGTCACCGATGCGCTGGCCCAGACCCTTGCCGGCCCAGCCCAGGTGCACTTCCAGCACCTGACCGATGTTCATACGCGAAGGCACGCCCAGCGGGTTCAGCACGATGTCGGCGGTGGAGCCGTCGGCCAGGAAAGGCATGTCTTCCACGGGAGTGATCTTGGAAACCACACCCTTGTTACCGTGACGGCCGGCCATCTTGTCGCCGGGCTGCAGACGGCGCTTGACGGCCAGGTAGACCTTGACCATCTTCAGCACGCCGGCAGGCAGCTCGTCGCCTTGCGTGAGCTTCTTGCGCTTTTCTTCGAACGCCAGGTCGAAGGTGTGACGCTGCTGCTCGATGGAGTTCTTGATGGACTCCAGCTGAGCGGCCACATCGTCTTCGGCGGGGCGGATGTCGAACCAGTGGAACTTCTCGACGCCGTCCAGATAGGCCTTGTCGATCTTGGCGCCCTTGGACAGCTTCTGGGGACCACCGTTGGCCACGCGGCCGGTCAGCAGCTTCTCGATACGGTCGAAGGCGTCGGCTTCCACAATGCGCAGCTGGTCGTTCAGGTCCAGGCGGAAGCGCTTGAGTTCATCGTCGATGATCTGCTGGGCGCGCTTGTCGCGCTGGATGCCTTCACGCGTGAAGACCTGCACGTCGATCACAGTGCCTTGCGAGCCCTGGTCCACGCGCAGCGAGGTGTCCTTCACGTCGGAAGCCTTCTCGCCGAAGATGGCGCGCAGCAGCTTCTCTTCGGGGGTCAGCGTGGTCTCGCCCTTGGGAGTGACCTTGCCCACCAGCACGTCGCCAGGCTGCACTTCGGCACCCACGTAGATGATGCCCGACTCGTCCAGACGGTTCAGCTGCTGTTCCGACAGGTTGGGAATGTCGCGCGTGATTTCCTCTGGGCCCAGCTTGGTGTCACGAGCCATGACCACCAGCTCTTCGATGTGGATCGAAGTGTAGCGATCGTCAGCCACGATGCGCTCGTTGATCATCACCGAGTCTTCGTAGTTGTAGCCGTTCCAGGGCATGAAGGCGATCAGCATGTTCTGGCCGATGGCGATTTCGCCCAGATCGGTAGAAGCGCCGTCCGCCAGCACATCACCCTTGGCCAGCTTGTCGCCACGGCTGACGATGGGGCGCTGGTGGATGTTGGTGTTCTGGTTGGAACGCTGATACTTGATCAGGTTGTAGATGTCCACGCCAACTTCACCGGCCACGGCTTCGTCGTCGTTCACACGGATCACGATACGGGTGGCATCGACGTAATCGACGATACCGCCGCGCTTGGCGGTCACCACGGTACCCGAGTCCACGGCAGCAACGCGCTCGATGCCGGTACCGACCATGGGCTTTTCGGGACGCAGCACAGGCACGGCCTGGCGCGACATGTTGGCCCCCATCAAGGCACGGTTCGCGTCGTCGTGTTCCAGGAAGGGAATCAGCGAAGCAGCCACGGAGACGATCTGCGCGGGCGACACGTCCATGTACTGCACGCGCTCGGCCGACACCAGGGTCGATTCACCGGCTTCACGGGCCGACACCAGCTCGCCCACCAGATTGCCTTCGGCATCCAGATCGGCGTTGGCCTGGGCGATCACATACTTGCCTTCTTCGATGGCCGACAGGTAGTCGATGTCCATCGTGACCTTGCCATCCACCACGCGGCGGTACGGGGTTTCGATGAAACCGTACTCGTTCAGGCGGGCGTACAGAGCCAGCGAGTTGATCAGACCGATGTTGGGACCTTCAGGCGTTTCGATAGGGCAGACGCGACCATAGTGGGTCACGTGCACGTCACGCACTTCAAAGCCCGCACGTTCGCGGGTCAGACCGCCTGGGCCCAGGGCGGAAACACGACGCTTGTGCGTGATTTCTGCCAGAGGGTTGGTCTGGTCCATGAACTGCGACAGCTGCGAGGCACCGAAGAACTCCTTCAGGGCCGCAGAGATGGGCTTGGAGTTGATCAGGTCGTGAGGCATCAGAGGCTCTTGCTCGGCCTGACCCAGACGTTCCTTCACAGCCTTTTCGATACGCGCCAGACCGGTGCGGTACTGGTTTTCGGCCAGTTCGCCCACGCAACGCACGCGGCGGTTGCCCAGGTGGTCGATGTCGTCGACTTCGCCACGGCCATTGCGCAGGTCCACGAGAATCTTGACCACGGCCAGGATGTCGTCGTTGGACAGCACCATGGGGCCGGTCGCGCCGTCGCGGCCGACCTTGGCGTTGAACTTCATTCGGCCCACACGCGACAGGTCGTAGGTGTCGGTGTTGTAGAACAGGCGCTGGAACAGAGCCTGCACGGCGTCTTCGGTAGGCGGCTCGCCGGGGCGCATCATGCGGTAGATGGCCACGCGTGCAGCGAACTCGTCCACGGTCTCATCGGTGCGCAGAGTCTGCGAGATGTAGGCGCCCTGGTCCAGTTCGTTGGTGTAGATGCACTGGACATCCTGCACACCGGCGCTGCGCAGCTTCTTGAGCAGAGCTTCGGTCAGTTCCTCGTTGGCCTTGGCAATGATTTCGCCGGTATCGGGATCAACGATGTTCTTGGCAAGCACGCGGCCCAGCAGGAAGTCTTCGGGCACGCTGACGAACTTGGTCCCGGACTGCTCGAGTTCGCGGGTGTGGCGCGCGGTGATGCGCTTGTCCTTGGCCACGACCACCTTGCCAGCCTTGTCGGTGATGTCAAAGCGCGCGACTTCGCCCTTCAGGCGCTCGGCCACGAACTCCATCTGCGCACCGCTGTCCATCAGACGGAAATTGTCGTTCACGAAGAACGTTGCCAGGATGGTTTCGGGCGTCATGCCGATGGCCTTCAGCAGGATCGACACCGGCATCTTGCGGCGACGGTCAACGCGGAAGTACAGCAGGTCCTTGGGATCGAATTCGAAGTCCAGCCAGGAGCCGCGGTAGGGAATGATGCGTGCCGAGAACAGCAGCTTGCCCGAGCTGTGGGTCTTGCCCTTGTCGTGTTCGAAGAACACGCCGGGCGAACGGTGCAGCTGAGACACGATCACGCGCTCGGTACCGTTGATGATGAACGAGCCCTTGTCGGTCATCAGGGGCACTTCGCCCATGTAGACCTCTTGCTCCTTGACTTCCTTGACCACCTTGGACTGAGCCGTGGAAGACTCGCGGTCATAGATGATCAGCTGGACCTTGGCGCGCACGGCCGAAGCAAAGGTCAGACCACGGGTCTGGCATTCACGCACGTCGAAAGCAGGCTTGGCGAGGTTGTACTCGACAAACTTCATCTCCACAAAACCATTGTGGGAGACGATGGGGAAGGCGGAATTGAAGGCCGCTTGCAGGCCATCAATGGTACGTTTTTTGGGGGCTACATCTGCCTGCAGGAATGCGGTATAGGCA
>JAFAIY010000012.1 GCA_019236485.1 Comamonas sp.
GCACGGTATCGCCGGTATGGGCGCGATGGTGCTGCAACTCCGGCGGCTCGGAGCCGATCATCATGCGCGACAGCGAGGCATTGGTCTCGTTGGCCGGATTGCATTCGCCGGTCACCACGCCGCCGCGCAGCACCGTGCAGGCCGTGCACAGCGAGCGGATCTCATGCAGCTTGTGGCTGATATAGAGGATGGAGCAACCTTCGGACGCCAGCCGACGCAGCACCACGAAAAGCTTCTCGACGGCCTGAGGAGTCAGCACCGAGGTGGGCTCGTCCAGAATCAGCACGCGTGGATTGGTCAGCAGGGCGCGGATGATTTCCACGCGCTGCATCTCACCCACGGACAGGGTGTGCACCGGGCGGTGGGCATCGACCTCCAGGCCATAGTCGCGCGCCGTGGCCTCGATGCGGCCTATCACCTCAGCCAGAGGAATGCTCTTGTCCAGGCCCAGCCACACGTTTTCGGCCACGGTCAGCGTGTCGAACAGGCTGAAATGCTGGAACACCATGGCGATGCCCAGCTGGCGCGCCTCCTGCGGGTTGCGGATCTGCACCGGCTTGCCGTCGACCAGCATGGCGCCCTCGTCGGGCTTGACGGCGCCGTAGATGATTTTCATCAGCGTGGACTTGCCAGCGCCGTTCTCACCCAGGATGGCATGCACCTCGCCGGGGCGCACAGCCAACGATACCTGATTATTTGCTACAACAGCGGGGTATCGCTTTGTAATACCCACCAGCTGCAAACGCGCAGGCGCATCCGCTGATGGAGAGTGTGTGGGGGGGGGATTCATCGCTGGATTGTCTCTCAATTTCAATAACAAATTGACCCAAACAAGCTCTCCGCATTGAATGGCACTGCGCCACAAGCTATTGATTTCGAAGCGTTAAAGCCACGTTTCGCACGGCATCGCGCAACCAGCGGGTGGCCGCGCCGGCATGCGAACGGGCGTGCCAAAGCTGGTAATAGGTCAGTGGCGGAAATTCCACAGGACAGGGCAGGATGGTCAAGGGCAGGCGCTCGCAAAACCTTTCGCAGAACAAGCGGCCCGAGGTCATGACAAGCAAGCTTGATGCCACCATGTCGGGGATCAGGCTGAAATGCGCGCAGCGCGCCGTCACCTGGCGGCTCAGCCCCATGCCGGCCAGCTGCTCGTCTATCACCCCCATGGCCCCCGGATAGGCCGGCGTGGGCGCGATATGTTCGGCCTGCAACCACTGCTCCACATCCCAGCCGCGGCGCACGGCCGGATGTTTGGGGCTGACCAGACACACCACCTCGTCCTCGAACAGCCTGGCCATGTGCAGGCCCTGCGGCGGCTGGGGCCAGTTGCCTATGACCACATCCACCTCCCCTTCGGCCAGTTGGCCCTCATAGTGGGACTCGGCACTCAGCGCCAGCACATCGACGGGACAGTTGGGCGCCTGCTGCTTGAGCGCGACCATGAGCCGCGGCAGAAACTGGGGGTCGAGGTAGTCGCTGGCCGCAATGCTGAAGGTGCGCGTCGCCGTGCGCGGGTCGAACTGGCGCGCATCGCTGAACAGGCCCTCAGCCGCGCGCAGAATGTCGGCGGCGGGCTGCATCATGCGCTGCCCCACCTCGGTGGGCTGCATCTGCGTGCCCGAGCGCACCAGCAGCGGATCGCCCGCCAGATCGCGCAGGCGGCGCAGCGCCGCCGATACCGCGGGCTGGTGCATGCCCAGGCGCAGCGCGGCACGGGAGACGCTGCGCTCCGTCAGCACCGTGTGCAGCACCCGGATCAGGTGCAGGTCAATCTTGTCGAACAGGGTCTGGTCGCGCATAGGCCATGAGTGCCGGCCTGCGCGGGGTCGGCAAGGCACGGGGAGATTTTGTATACAAAATAATGGCGAGCGTAACCCAGCCCCGGGCTTTGCACAGCCAAGGACTTGCCCCTAGCCCAGAAAGACTATGCCGCGCTTGCCGATGCGCGGGCGGCCGCCTCAGGCCGCGGCCGTGATGACCTCCACGCGGTTGCGCCCCTTGCGCTTGGCCGCATAGCAGGCCATGTCCGCGCCCTTGAAAGCCGTGGCCACCGAGTGGTAGCTGGCATCAAGCACCAGCATGCCTATGCTGGCGCTCAGCATATAGCGCTGCCCCTGATAAGAGCCTTCCCAGTCCTGGATCGCCATGCACAGCAGCTGCGCATGACGCATGCCCTGCTCGCGATTGACGCCAGGCATGAGCACGGCGAACTCGTCGCCGCCCACGCGGGCCACCCAGCCATGGGGGCGCAGCGAGGACTCGATGAGGCGCGCGATATGGCCCAGGACCTCGTCCCCCACCTCGCGCCCGCCCTGGCGGTTGACCTGGGAGAAATGATCGAGGTCCACATACAGGATCACGCCATGGGTCTTCAGCCGGGCCTCGGCGGCATCCTCTGCGTCCATGCCCGCCGCGGCCGCCAGATTGGCCGACGACCCGCATTCCTGCAGCCATTCTTTGAGGCGCATGGCGAAGGCCGCACGGTTGGGCAGACGCGTGAGCGGGTCGTGCATGGCCTTCCAGCTCGACTGCTCGCGCATCAGGCGCTGGGTGGTGACGTCCTCCACCTCCCAGACCAGATAGTCCTCCTCGTCGCCCTCCTGGCTGCTGACGCCCCAGGTCCGGCTCATGCGCTGCATGCTCTGGCCGTGGATTCTCACCCAGACCTGCCTGGCGTCCTTGCGCACAAAGCACACCTCGCTATCGAACTGGCCGTAGATATCCAGATCGCGGCTGACCCTGGCCACCAACTCCTCATAGCCCGGCCCGGTGGCGCAGAGCGCACGCACGGGCAGGTCCTGCATCTCGCGCGGCTGGTAGCCGAGCATGCGCGCGGCCTGCATGCCCACCCTCAGCACACGCTGGCCCCGGGTGACCACCAGACCCACGGGCGCGTAATCCATCAGGGTCTGCAGCTGCAGCTGCAACTGCTGTTCCTGCTCGCTATGGCCTTCACGGCTGCGCCCCAGCGCCTGCAAAGCCGTGCGCAGAACCTGGGCCTCGCCCCAATCGTGTTCGGACAGGCGCCGCCACCAGTTGGCGCCATAGACCTTGGGATCCACCTCGCCGAGCACGCCGCGCTTGGCCGCACGCTCGGCCTTGCGGAACAGCGCGGTCAGGGGATGGGCGATCAGGGTCAGCACAATGCCCAGCGCCACGACCGTCAGCAGCAGCACGGCGGCCAGCGTCCAGATCAGATGTGCGCCAAAACCGGGCACCCACTCCTGTACATCGGAAACCCGGAGCAGCGCCCACTGAGTCCAGGGCAGCGGCACGACACTCCAGAGCTTGGAGTCGCGCCTCTCACTGAGCGTTCCGGCCTGGGCCGATCGGAGCCATACCGGATCGAGCCCCTCGAAGGTCGCGCCGTCGCCGCCCGCAGCCTGCCACTGCCCCTTGTGGCCTTCGGCCAGCAGCCGGGCATCCTTGTCGAACAGAAACATATCGCCGGCAACGCCGGCCTGCTCATCCTCCAGCGGCAGCAGCGCCGGCATGGCCGCCCTGTGGCTGGCGCCCAGCACGCCGAGCAGCCTGCCCTGGGCATCGCGTATGGGCACCACGCTCTGGAATTCCAGCTGCAGCCCGGCATCGCTGGAGCGCACCGCGCTTTGCACCAGGGGCTTGCCTTCGGCCAGTCCGCGCTTCAGCGCATCGCGTATGGGCTCGGCCAGCTGGGTCAAAGGCCTGCTCTGTCCCTCCTGCAGGCTCAAAAGCAGCTGACCCTTGCCATCGGCGAGCTGCAGCTGGTCGAACTGGCGGGCCATGGAACTGGGCTGCAGCAGCAGGGCTTCCAGCGTTTCGCGCGGCTCATGCATATGCTCGGCAAGCACGGCGGCCAGAATGGGCAAGGGCTTTTGCTGCTGCTCCACCCTGAAGGCCAGGGAACGCGCCACATATTCCAGGGCCCGGGTCTGGGCCGGCAGAGCGCCTTCGGCAGCCGCCTTGCGCATGGAGTAGCCCACCCAGGCCGCCACGCCGCCGCCGACCAGCAGGACCGCCAGCGTCACGATCAGCAGCATGCTGCGCAGCATGGGGCCAGGCCCGCGGCTCAGCCAGGGCACGCGCGGTGTTTGGTTGCCGAGCTCCGAGCGCTCTGGCACTACCCAGGGCGGCTCAGCGGGCATTGATGAAGCGTCATCGGACATGTGCCCCCCAGTATAGAGAGCCGTCCGAATTGTCCAATCGGAGGAACCCGGGAGCGAGAAATCCCCTATCCGCCGCCCTCACCCGGAAGGCGAGTGCTCAGTTACCTGACCCGGACTCAGCCCAGCGCCAAAACCTCCAGCGCGCTGGGTTTGGGCAGATCGATGATATTGCCGCGGCCGGCAATCAGACCATGCTCGCGCAGCTGGCGCAGCCCCCGCGAGAAGGTCTCGGGCGCAATGCCGAGCTGGGCCGCGATCAGGCGCTTGCGGGCCTGGAGAATCACGCGCAGCCCGCCTTCGGCATGCGGCTTGGCATGGTGCAACAGCCACTGGGCGCAGCGCGCCTCGGCATCCTGCGCCAGCCGGCTCACGGCCAGCTCGGTCTGGGAGCAATAGGCCTTGGCCAGATCCTTGAGCAACTGCTGGGCGGGCGCAGGTAGATCCGCCACCGCCTTCTGAAAACGCGCCACGGGAATCGCATACAGGCGTCCCGCACTCTGTGCCTGCATATCCAGGCAGGACGGACGCTCCTGCAGCGCAAAAGCCGCATCCAGCCAGGCCGGCCCCTCCACCTGCCCCAGCTGGTGGCGCAATGCGGACTCCTGCCCCACTCCCAGCAGGACGCTGCCGCTTTCCAGGTACAGGACGGAAGCTATGGGTTGACGGCGCAGCCTGAGCCATGAGCCCGGAGCAAAGCTCTCGGGCTGCCCAAACGTGGAAGCGATTTGCGACATGGAGGGCATGGTGAACATATGCTGCGCAATGTGCCGTTCTTTGCCGCCCCGTACATTGAGCCACATCAACAAGGCATGCAGCGCAAAAAGCAAAAAGGCCGCAGTGCGGGACTGCAGCCTTCTGGTGCTCGGGGGATCAGAGAAAATCAGTTCACCGAAGCCCCGGACTCATACCATTGCTTGATGAGATTGCGCTCGTCTTCCGACAGCGCGCCAGGATTGCCGAACGGCATCTTGCGCAATTGAACCACCTGCTGGTAGACCTGCTGGGCATGGGACTTCACGGCCTCGGCAGAGTCCAGGCGCACGCCCTTCTGCTGAATCGCCGTGCCGTGGCAGACCACGCAGTGCTGCTGGAAGATGGCATTGACCTTGGCAAAGCCTTCACCGCCGGCCGCAGGCGCTGCGGCGGGTGTGCCTTCTGCAACGGCAGGAGCGGCAGCGGCAGCGGGAGCTGCTGCAGGCGCGCTTGCGACCAACGCTGCAGATGCGGCAGCCACGGGAGCCGGCGCGGGCTTGAGCCAGGTGAACACACCCAGCAGCGCCACCACGCCCACGGCCGCATAAGGCCAGGGATGGCTGTTGCGGCCCAGCTTGTAGCCGTGGCGCATCACGAAGAACTGGCGAATGGCAGCACCCGCAAACATCATCAGAATCAGCACCAGCCAGTTCAGCTCATGGCTGTACAGCCAACCATAGTGGTTGGACAGCATGGCAAACAGCACGGGCAGCGTGAAATAGGTGTTGTGCACGCTGCGCTGCTTGGCGCGCTTGCCGTGCAGAGGATCGACGGGCTGACCCGCCTTCAGCGCGGCCACCACCTTGCGTTGGCCGGGGATGATCCAGAAGAACACGTTGGCGCTCATGGAGGTCGCGATCATCGCGCCCATCAGCAGGAAGGCGGCTTGGCCGGGGAAGATGTGGCAGGCCAGGAAGGCCGCAATGCACACCAGCACCAGCACCATGGCACCCACGATGGCGTCGCCGTTCTTCTTCTGGCCGAAGGTGCGGCAGATGAAGTCATACAGCAGCCAGAACACCACCAGGAAGGACAGCGCCGAGCCAATCGCCGCGACCGAGCTCATGGCATTCGGATCGCCGGGATTGACCAGGTAGATCTTGGCATTCCACAGATAGGAGACCGTGAGCAGCGCAAAGCCGGACAGCCAGGTCGTGTAGCTCTCCCAGTAGAACCAGTGCAGATGGTCCGGCATCTTGGGCGGCGAGACATTGAACTTGACGGGGTGATAGAAACCGCCGCCGTGCACGGCCCAGAGTTCGCCGCTGACGCCCTGCTTCTTGAGGTCCTCGTCGATGGGCGGCGTCAAGCTGCTGTCCAGGAACACGAAGTAGAAGGAGGAACCGACCCAGGCGATGGCGGTAATGACGTGGAGCCACCGCAACAGCAGGTTGGCCCAGTCGAGAATGTAGCTTTCCATAGCTCTCAACCTTGGCAGCGTGGGGCTGCCGAACAACCTGCTCACCACTGCGGGCGCTCTGAGCAGAAGAAAAGGCCGCGCTCCCGCGCGTTGAAACACGGGGCACCGCTGCGACCAGTCTGTCGACCGAAAGTGTATGCAATTTTTGCCGCCAGAATCTCCGATCCAAGGGTATCCCACCCCAGTGGTTTCCCTTATATCGGAAGCCGCGGCAAATCCCGGCCGCTGTCCGCGTCAACCCGGCGGGCCCTCATGGCGCGCTTCTACAGCTGCTGGCTCTGGCGCTGCTGCAGCAGCTGTGCGGCCACGGCCACCGCTATCACTTCCGGCTCCTTGCCGTCAATGCCGGGCACACCTATGGGACAGGTGACCTGCGCCAGCTCCTCGTCGCTGAAGCCGCGCTCGCGCAGACGGCGGCTGAAGGTGGCCCATTTGGTCTTGCTGCCGATCAGGCCGATATAGGGCAGGTCCCCATGCTGACGCTGGCGCAGCAGGCAGCGGGCCACGATCTCCAGATCCTCGGCATGGCTGAAGCTCATGATCAGCACCTGGCTGCGCGCCGGAAGATCGTCGACCGCGGCCTGCACGGGGTCGGAATGCTCGCACTCCACGCCTATCTGCTCCTGCTGCGGAAACACCGCGTCACGGCTGTCCACCCAGATCACGCGATAGGGCAGACTGCCGAGGATGCGCACCAGCGCATGGCCCACATGCCCGGCACCGAACAGCGCCACGCAGCTCGTGGGCACGGGCAGCAGGCCGCGCAGCCTGGCCCCTTCCCCCACGCCGAACCACGAGTAATGCAGCTCCACGTTGCCGCCGCAGCACTGGCCCAGGCTCGGGCCCAGCGCATAGCGCTGCACATGGCTTCTATCCGAGGCATTCCCGGCCGCCTTCCATTGGCCCAGCAATTGCCGCGCCTGCTCCATGGCCTGCCATTCCAGATGGCCACCGCCTATGGTCCCCAGCATCTGATCGGCGAACACCGCCATCCAGGCTCCCGACTCGCGGGGCACGGAGCCGCGCGTGGCATGCACCTGTACCCAGCACAAAGGCTCATGCTCGAGCCGCGCCAGAATCTGTTTGTAGGTTTCGCTCCACATGGCCATGACTGTCTTGATAGAGAGGGAGATCAATATTCGCCGAATTCCGCCCCGGCCATAGACATGCCTCGGTATGAACTGGCTAACAAAGCACGCATAGTCGATAACCCCCGCTGCGCATCTGTTGCATCTGCTTGCCAGCCGCCGCTTAGGGTTTCTGCAGGGCCGCAGCTTTTCAGGATACGCTCGCCGGCATGCCCGAACCCATAGCCCCCTCCACCAGCATTGCATCCGCGCCCCGCACCCGAGCCTGGCTCTGGGCCGGTATGGCCCTGTCCGTCGCCGCCCTGCTCTCCGCCTGCCAGACCCCGCCCAGCTCCGCGCCCCAGGCCTCGGCAACGGTCAACAAGCTCTATCGCCAGGACGCGGCCCAGCACATCTATGCGCGCAACGCAGACCGCATCTACAAGGGCAAGCTGCCACCCCTGCTGTATGCGATCGGCGTGCTGCAGGTCCAGATCGATGCCCAGGGACGCATCAAGAACCTGCACTGGATGCGCAAACCCACGCACGCTCCCGAAGTGGTCGCCGAAATCGAGCGCACGGTGCGTGCGGCCAGCCCCTTCCCGGCCCCGGGACGCACGGGAGCCGTGAGCTATACCGATACCTGGCTCTGGGACGAATCCGGCCGATTCCAGCTCGACACCCTGACCGAGGGACAGCTGAGCCAGTGATTCCGGCGCAGCGCCTGCAGACATGAAAAAACCGGCATCTGCCGGTTTTTTTGTTGAGGGGGAAGTTATTTCCCCCGGGGACGGGATTACTCCACGACCTTGGTGATCTTGGAGCCCTGCAGCGACACGCCGGCTTCCAGGCCCGCATTGGTCAGCACATAGCTGGTCACGGGCGCCTGGGCCGTGGTGGTGTCTATGCTGCCGTTGGCGCCGATCTTGCCGGCCGCCACCGTGGCGTCAGCTCCCACGGACCAGCCGTTGCTGTTGACGAACTTGTCCAGTGCTTCCTGGGTGTTGAACACATAGATCACGGCCTTGGACTGGCCGCCGGCCTGCCAGCCGATGGACGCACCCGTGGTGCTGTAGTAGCTGTGGTTGCGGCCGTTGATGCGCAGCACGCCGCGGCCATGCTCGACACCGACCACAAAGCTGCCGCCGATCACCGACGGGAAGATCAGCACGCCCCTGGCGCGCTGCACCATTTCCTTGGAGCCGGGAGCCGTCTGGTACAGACGCTCCAGCGCGGAATTGGCGCGGGTGTTGAGAGTTGTTGCATCTGCGCGCGGAGCCGAAGCCGTGTCGGGACCAGTCGTCGTGCAGGCGGCCATGGACAGAGCACCCACGGCCACGGCAGCGGCCATTGCCAGAGAACGCAGAGAATTTTGACGCATACCAATACCCTTTCTTAGGATGAATGTGCTCGCACATTCCAAAGTGATAAAAGGACGGAAGGACTCGCATGGCAACCACAGGTCACCGCTCTCATCCACCCTGCGGTGACAGCCTCAAGACAGGGCTGTCTCGATCCTAGTTCACCTGGTTACGGAATAAACACTATAGCGGCAGCTTGCGCTCTTGGCCTACAAAGAGCGAGTCTGTGCCGCAAAAAACACTGACGGCGATCTGCAAGCCTGCGGCCGCTGTTCAACGAAGCCAAGGCGCTGGCTGCCATGCTTTGATGAGCGGGCAATGACAAAACGCAGAGGATTTCGGCGCTAGCATTCCTGCCATAACAACGGCGTCGACGACGGGGAGTTCATGAGGTTCTGGAGCTACTTTCACCATCCACAGGCAGCCATGGTGCTGCTGCGCGTCACGCTGGCCGTGCTCATGCTGTTCCATGGCTGGGCCAAGATCCGCTATGGCATAGGCGGCATAGCCCACATGATCGAGGCCAAGGGCGGCCCGGGCTGGCTGGCCTATGCGGTCTATCTCGGCGAGGTGGTGGCGCCGCTGCTGCTGCTGGTGGGTCTGTGGGTGGTGCCAGCCGCGCTATTGATCGCCATCAATATGCTGGTGGCTTTTGTGCTGGTCCACACCCGGCAGGTGCTGATGCTGCACAGCTCGGGCGGCTGGGCGCTGGAGCTGCAACTGCTGCTCTTCGTCACGGCCCTGGTCGTGGCCATGAGCCATTCCAAGAGCAAATAAGCGCCGGAGGCCCCGGGCGGGCCCTCAAATAAATGAGCGGCTTGCGCCTTTCATCTTTGGATTTCAGATAGTTTCCCATCTGAAACCCATGATGAATCGGCGCAAGCCGCTTTCATTTTTGCCATGTTCCCCGGTACGAGCGACAAGCCCGCCCTGGTCCGCGATCAGGAGCCGCGGTAGGTGGAATAGCTCCAGGGGCTGACCAGCAGGGGCACGTGGTAG
>JAFAIY010000030.1 GCA_019236485.1 Comamonas sp.
GCTGCAGACCGAGCAGATGGGCCGCTCGCTGACCGAATGGCTGAAAAACCGCTATGCCGCGGAGCCAGCCCGGCAGGCCTCCATCGCCTGGCTGGCCGCGCAGCATGCAAGCTATCCCGTCGCGTTCTCGTTTGCCGCGCACTGCACCGGTGCATCGGCACGCGACGCGCTGCTGGCTTACGCCTTTGGCTGGGCCGAGAACATGATCCAGGCCGCCATCAAGGCCTTGCCCCTGGGCCAGAGCGCGGGCCAGCGCATTCTGGCGCGATTGACCGAGGAAATCCCCTCGGCCGTGGAGCATGCTCTGGCGCTGCCGGACGGCGCAAGACAGGCTTTCTCACCCATGCTGGCCATTCTCTCAGCCCGGCATGAACACCAATACTCTCGGCTTTTCCGCAGCTGAGCCTACACACAGGATGCATGCCTTGTTCGCCGCAACGCCCCAACCGCCCTACTACGCCGCCATCTTCACCTCCCAACGCACCCCGGGAGAGCAAGGATATGGCGAGATGGCCGACCGCATGGCGGAGCTGGCCGGCCAGCAGGCCGGCTATCTGGGCGCGGAAAGCACCCGCGACGCCCAGGGCTTCGGCATCACCGTGTCTTACTGGGAAAGCGAGGAAGCGATCTGCCAATGGAAGCGCAACGCCGAGCACCGGATCGCCCAGGACAAAGGCCACACCACCTGGTACCAGCACTTCGAGCTCCGCATTGCCAAGGTGGAACGCGCCTACGGCATGGCCCGCTGATCGCAAGCTTTTCATTGTTGAAAGAAGTCACCATGTCGACCGCACTGCACCATATCCCCCATCGCACCAAGAAGCTGCCGCCGCTGCGCGTGGGCATTGGCGGGCCCGTAGGCTCGGGCAAGACCACGCTGCTGGAGATGCTGTGCAAATCCATGCGCGACCGATGGGAGCTGATCGCCATCACCAACGACATCTACACCAAGGAAGACCAGCGCCTGCTGACCATCAGCGGCGCCCTGCCCGCCGAGCGCATCATGGGCGTGGAGACCGGGGGCTGCCCGCATACTGCGATCCGCGAGGATGCGTCCATCAATCTGGAAGCCATCGACCGCATGCTCAAAGACTTCCCGGATGCCGACATAGTCTTCATCGAGTCGGGCGGCGACAACCTGGCAGCCACCTTCAGCCCCGAACTCAGCGACCTGACGATTTATGTGATCGACGTGGCCGCAGGCGAGAAGATTCCGCGCAAGGGCGGGCCCGGCATCACCAAGAGCGATCTCTTCGTGATCAACAAGACCGACCTCGCGCCCTATGTGGGCGCGAATCTGGACATCATGCGCAGCGACACCGTGCGCATGCGCACCACGCCCAAGGGCCTCAAGCCCTTTGTGATGACCAACCTCAAGACGCTGGACGGTCTGGACGAGGTGGTGGCGTTTATCGAAAAACAGGGACTGCTGGCCTAGCTTCATGCAGCCTGCGCGCATGAAAAAGCCGCCTCGAGCGGCGGCTGGACCAGAGAGCAGGAAGAATTACTGGTTGGCGACTTCGAGGTGGAACTCGCGCGCTTCCTGGATGAAATGAATCAGGGATTCGATAGCTTGGCGCATGGTGAACTTTCTTTATCTCAAGAGATGCACTGCAAGCGATGGACGGTGAGCATCTCAAACACCGCAATCACCGGGTTTAACCTTAAGGGTTAACCCTTGTTTCTAAGTATAAACCACAGGACGTTTTTTGCCAAACCGTCTGCTGCGCGCGGAACGCCATGGGCGTCGTTCATGTGCGGCAGAGCGCGCCGCCACGCAGCCGATATGCCTGTTTTTTGTGAAACCCGCCGGCTTCCTGCATCAAAAGCGCCGTTTTTTCGCGCTAGTCGCGGCGATTTGCACCCCAATTCGTGCACCGGCTGCTACGCTATCGCCTGTTAACAACACATATGGGTGGGCATAGATGCCGACCGGCGGGAAGTGGAAATGGTGCGTGATCAAGGTTTGCAGCAGGTGGCCGATGCATTGGGCTGCCCCATGGACGCCGACATCCAGCCCGGCGGCCACTATCGTCCCGTGGTGCGCGACGGCGCTCTGCTCTATGTGAGCGGCCAGCTGCCGCGCCTGAACGGCCAGATCGTCTCGGTCGGCCCCGTGGCGCCCGGCGAAGCGCGCCAGGGCCATGCGACGTTGGAGCAGGCCCGCCATGCGGCGCGCATCTCGGCGCTGCGCGCGCTGATGCTGCTGCAGCGCGAGCTGGGCAGTCTCGACGGCTTGCGCCGCGTCGGCCGCATGACGGTCTATGTTCACTGCAGCCAGGATTTCACCCAGCACAGCGAAGTCGCCGATGCAGCCTCGGATCTGCTGCACCAGGTGCTGGGCGAAGCCGGCGTGCACGCGCGCTCGGCCATAGGCGTATGCCAGCTGCCCAAGAATGCCACGGTGGAAGTGGAACTCACGGCCTCGGCCCGGGAGGCCGCATGACCGGGTCCAAACTCTCCGAGTCCAGCCTGCCGGCCGCCTGGCATATCACGGCCATGAACCCGGCCGAAGCGCCCTGGCCGCTGCTGCTGCTGGCCGATCCCTCGCGCGAGAAGGTCAGACGCTATCTGGACGGCTCCATCTGTTTTGCGGCGCGCCAGACCGCGAACTTCACGCCCAGCGGGCTCGGGGCCTTGATCGGGGTCTGCGTGCTGCATCCCAGGGACGATGGCGTGCAGACCTGGGAGCTGATGAATATGGCCGTGGCCCCGGCCTGGCAGCGCAACGGCATAGGTTCGGCCCTGCTGCACCGTGCCATACGCGAGATGCGCGAGCGCGGCGTGCGGCTTCTGGAAGTCGGCACGGGCAGCTTCGGCGACCAGCTGCTGTTCTACCAGCGCCTGGGCTTTCGCGTCACCGACATCGACCGCGACTTCTTTTTACTGAACTACACCACGCCCCTGTGGGAGCGCGGCGTGCAGCTCAAGGACATGCTGCGTCTGACGCTGGAGCTCTAGGGATGGCCCTGGGCCCATGAAAAAGGCGCCCCCAGGCGCCTTTTTCATCCGATAGGCCCAGGCCTATGCGACGCCCTTGGCGCGGCGCGTACGCACCGCCTGCGCCAGCTGCTCCAGCACCGGAATCGTCTGCTCCATGCTGATGCAGGCATCGGTCAGCGACACGCCGTACTGCAGCTCCTGGCCTTCCACGATGTCCTGGCGGCCTTCGTGCAGATGGCTTTCTATCATCACGCCCGTGATGCGCTTGTCACCGGCTGCCACCTGCTGCGCCACATCGGCCGCCACCTCGATCTGGCGGCGGTGCTGCTTGCTGCTGTTGGCATGGGACAGATCTATCATCACCTGCGGCCGCAGGCCCGATTTCTCCAGCATCTCGCAGGCCGCTTGCACATGGGCGGAGTCGTAGTTGGGCGACTTGCCGCCGCGCAGAATGATGTGGCAGTCCTGATTGCCGCGGGTCTCGAAGATCGCGCTCTGGCCCATCTTGGTCATGCCCATGAAGGCATGCGAGGACTCGGCGGCCAGGATGGCATCGCTGGCCACCTTGACGCCGCCGTCCGTGCCGTTCTTGAAGCCCACGGGGCAGGACAGGCCGCTGGCCAGCTGGCGGTGGCTCTGGCTTTCCGTGGTGCGCGCACCGATCGCGCCCCAGCTGACCAGGTCGCTGATGAACTGCGGCGACAGCAGATCCAGGAACTCGGTGCCCGCGGGCAGGCCCAGCGCCAGCACGTCGAGCAGCAGGCGGCGTGCCAGCTCCAGCCCCTCGTTGACGGCAAAGCTGCCGTCGCGATACGGGTCGTTGATATAGCCCTTCCAACCCACGGTGGTGCGCGGCTTCTCGAAATAGACGCGCATCACGATCAGCAGCTCGTCCTTGAGCGCATCCGCCTGCAGCTTGAGCTGGCGCGCATAGTCCAGGGCCTGGTCGTGATCATGGATGGAGCAAGGCCCGACCACCACGATCAGCCGGTCGTCCTGGCCATGCAGCACGCGCGAGATGGCGGCGCGGCTGGATTCGACCAGCTGCTGCGCCTCTTCGGTCACGGGCAGCCACTCCTCGAGCAGGGCAGGGGTGAGCAGCGGGCGCACGATCTTGATGCGCGTGTCGTCGATGCGGGTCTTGTCCAGCGTGGTCAGCTTGGGGCTGGCGTGCACGGCCTTGCGGACCGGTGCCGCGCCAGGAGGCAGGGGCGTCGTGGAGGAAGTCATCCCGCTATTGTCGCGCCCTGCGCCCGCCCCCTGCGGCGGCTGCGGTAAGCGGGCTGCAGCCGCCAGCCAGGCAAGGCTGGACGGCGTCACGCCCTGCCCCCGGTAGACTGGCGGCCCCTAGAAGACCGGACGCCACCGACCATGGAACTGCTGTTCACCATCACCCCGGCCCACACCGAGTGCCGGCTGCAGGCCGCGCTGCAGCGCGAGATGCAGCAGCACGCGCGACAACAGGCCGCTCTGCAGGCCCGGATGGCAGGCTGGCAGGAGCGCTGGCTCGCCCCGCTGCTGCTCTGCCTGGGCCTGGGCGGCGGCCTGCTGGCCATCGCTCGGCCGGGCCAGCCGCTGAGCCCCGAAAAAATCATCGCCATGCTGGTCTCGACCGTGCTCTGCGTCCTGCTGTGGAAGCGCTACTCAGCGCGCCTGCTCAGCGCGTTGCGTGCGCACCGAGCCACGCGCCAGGCGCCGCTGCAGGGCCTGCACAGCAAGCTGGTGCGCGCAGGCCTGCGGGCTCGCCTGCGGCGCCTGGAGGGCGGCTACCGCCTGCAACTGGACGATCAGGGCTTCACGCTGATCCACGACCGGGGTGCACGGGAGCGGCTCGAATGGGCGCAGATCGCGCGCCTGCAGGCCACGCCCGACTTCTACAAGGTGGCCTGCGCCCGGCTCGCGGCCAAGGGCAAGGCCTACCATATCCCCCGCCACAGCGATGCCATGGACCCGGCCGCCTACCGGCAGGGATTGGCACTGTGGCTGAGCAAATGTCCGGTGGCGCCGGAGACGCCAGCCGCCATGGAGCGCTGATTCACCGCGCACGGGCGGCGCTTACTCCCCTGCCGAAAGCTTCATCAGCACCAGGCCGCTGACGATCAGCACCGCCGCACCCAGGCGCGTGGGAGTGACGGACTCGCCCAGCACCGCGATGCCCACGGCAAAAGCGCCCACGGCGCCTATGCCGGTCCAGATCGTATAGGCCGTGCCCAGGGGCAGGGTGCGCATGGCCACCGACAGCAGGCCGAAACTGGCGATCATCGCCACGATGGTGATGGCGCTGTATTTGATGTTGGTGAAGCCGTTGGACTGCTTCATCGTAAAAGCCCAGACCACTTCAAGCACACCGGCGACCAGCAGATAAACCCAAGCCATGACAAACCTCTGAAGAGATGGATGGCCAGGTCGTCCCGGCAAAGAAACAGGCCATGCGCTGCATGCCCG
>JAFAIY010000089.1 GCA_019236485.1 Comamonas sp.
GTGGCTTGCCATCAGCTGCAGGCGACCTGATTGCGGCCTTTGCGCTTGGCCTCGTACAAAGCCCGGTCCGCCATGTCCACGAGCATGGAACTGGAGGCATTGAAGGCCAAATCGCTGGCGCAGGCCACACCGATGCTGATCGTGATGCGGACCAAGCCGGTCTGCTCGTTGCCGAGAGTCATGCTCTCCACCTGCTGCCGGATGAGCTCCGCAAGCTGCGCCGCGTCAGCCAAGGCCGTTCCAGGTAGCAAGACTGCAAATTCCTCCCCGCCGTAGCGCGCCACCAGGCTGCCGCTGCGCTGTATCCTGCCGGCCAGCACAGTGGCGAAGCGCTTGAGCACCTCGTCGCCGAATGGATGGCCATGGGTGTCGTTGAGGTGCTTGAAGTGATCCACATCCAGCATGAGCAGCGACAGCACCATCTCGGAGCGATGGGCGCGGCGCCACTCGGCCTCGAGCACCTCGTCGAACCGGCGCCGGTTGAGCAGGCCGGTCAAGGCATCTTTCACGGCCAGCGATTCCAGGTGCAGGCTCAGCTGCTTGAGCTCTTCCTGTTGCCGCCATTGGGTGGTGATGTCGACATGGGAGAAGAAACTGGTGCCGTTGGCCTGGGTGCCGCGCAGCTCGACAATGCGCACCCAGCGGTTCCGCGGCAGTGCCAGCACATAGGGGGCGCCGGAAAAACGCTGCCTCTCCTTGAGCACGGAGATGCCGGTCGTATAGCCGGCCGTCGGTTCTTCATGCCGCCATGCCGCGGCATAGATCTCGTCAAAACGGCGCGCCCCCAGATCCTTGATGTCGGACAGCCCATACAGGCGCAGAAACGAATGGTTGGCCCAGAGCGTTCCATCTTGCTCGTCGACCATCAGGATGCCATCGGCCAGACTCTCCAGAGCCATGGCCGTATCGGGTTGGATGCGGCAGGGCAGCGGGGTCAGCTTGGGGTTGATGCGATCCTGCATGCCCGTGAGCAATGGCGTGGTTTTGCGCCATAGCCTGATGCGTCCGAAAGCTCCGAACGACAGGGAGGCCACGCGCACGCGATAGCCATGGTGGTCGAACTCAAACGCACGCTGCTGGCTGTGATGCCGCTGAACTCCCTCCTCGATATAGCGCTCCATCGAGGGCAGCTCGTCCTGGGGCAGACGCTGCAGATAAAAGCGTCGCAGGTTTTCCCGGTAGTCTTCGCCCGCATGTACATGGCCGGCATGTTCGGGGAAAAACTGCAGGAATGTCTCATTCCAGAGCACGGTCCTGTCCCGGTTGTCGAAGATGCAAACCGCCACCTCCAGCTGATCCAGAGCCAGAGCCACTATGCGAAGAACGGAGTCGAAGGTAGGCACGCGTGACAAATAGTTAACTGCTTAAGCTTATAGCGCAAATTTGCCGTAAATATGCATACAAACCCGCGCAGTCGCTGCCGCGGATGACGGCAGACGCCCGGCTGCAGACGGTCGACTAGGAGCTGCTTGCTTCGATCCAAGGCATGGGCTGGTTCTCCTTGGCCTCTGTGATGCGGACCTCCTGCTCGTCCCATTGATCCTTGATGTGGAGAATCCGCGGCAGGATGTCGAAAAAGTGCTGCAGCAGGCGCTGATCGAAATGCGTGCCGGCACCCTCTCTCATGGTGCTGACCACGCGCTCGACGGGCCAGGCGTCCTTGTACGGCCGCTTCATCGTCAGCGCATCGAAAACGTCGACGATGGCCACAATGCGTGCCGACTCGGGGATCTCCTCGCCGGCCAGCTCATCGGGATAGCCGCTGCCATCCCACCTCTCGTGGTGATGCAGTGCCACCTCGGCCGCCAGCTTGAATATCGGGGCATTGCTTTTGCTGAGGATGTTGTGTCCGATGCGGGTGTGGGTCTTCATGATGTCCCACTCGGTGGCATCCAGCTTGCCGGGCTTGCGCAAAATGGCGCTGGGGATGCCGATCTTGCCCGTGTCATGCATGGGCGCGGCCAGCTGCAGCGTCTTGCAATCTTGCGCACTCCAGCCCGTGGCCGCAGCTAGCTCCCGCGCAAAAGCCGCCATGCGCCAGATATGAACGCCGGTGTCGTTGTCGTTGAAGTGACCGGCGCTGCCCAGCATGTAGATGGCGTCGCGATGGCTTTGTTCGAGCTGGCTGACGCGCACTAGAGAGAGGTGGGTTTTGACCCGGGCCTGCACGATCAGCGGGGAAACCGGCTTGACGATGTAGTCGACGGCGCCGCAGTCGAAGCCTTTGGCCTCGTCCCAGGTGTCCGAGAGGCTGGTGACGAAGATCACCGGAATATGGGAGAAGCGCGCACTGGCTTTGAGCGCCAGGCAGGTGGCGTAGCCGTCCATGTCCGGCATCTGGATGTCCATGAGAATCAGGGATGGAGAATGCTTGACCACGGCAGCCAGGGCTTCCTGGCCGCTGCGTGCAAAAATCAGCCGGAAGTCCTTTTCCAGTATCTGCCGCATGGCATCCAGATTCAGCGGCTCGTCGTCAACGACAAGAACGGGGTCGCTAGTCATGACTATTCCTCCAGGGGAATTTTCAGAATTTTGGCGATTTGCTTGGTGGCGGCTTCTGCTCCCCGGAAGTCGTAGAGCGCCACCGATTTTTCCAGCACGCTCCAATGCTCGTCGGGCAATACGCCGGCCAGCAGATGCAGGGCTCGCTCCACTTGAGCGGCTTCATCGCTCATCAGCGCTTCCATGAAACCTTGCATTTTCTTGGCCACGCCCTGCCTGTCTTCGGTATTTTTCTCCGAGGTCGGGGAGATGCCGCGGGCATAGTCATGGATGGCGGCATCTGCTTCGTCCAGGGCTTTTTGCAGCCGGGCAAGGACGCTTTCGGCATCGGCGCCTTCTGTCAAGCCGATCTCGGCCTCCTGCGCCAGTTCCGCGACCGTGCGCATGCCCAGCTGCGCGGCCACTCCCTTGAGCTTATGAGCCAGAGGGGCGCCTAACCCTTCTGGGGCTGTACGTATCTGGGCTGCGGAATCCGCATGCATTTCGGAGAACTTCAGCAGGGCTCGAACCAGCGCCGTCTCATCGGTCCAGATACGTCGCACACGGGTCATATCGATCACGGCTACGGGTGGCGTGTCGGCTATCGGGGCTGCAGGTTCCGATGGCTCCGGGGCCGCCTGGGCGGTGCGGCTGCACAGCTTCAATATGGCATCGATGAGCTGATTGACATCGAAGGGCTTGGCGACGAAGTCGTCGACCCCGGCCTCCAGGGCCTGATCGCGTTGCAGCTTGAACGCCCCAGCGGTGAGGGCGATGACCGGCAGCGCTTGCAGGGCCGGCATGGTGCGCATTTGGCGGGTTGCCGCATAACCATCCATCACGGGCATCTGCATGTCCATCAGCACGGCGTCAAATGCCTGGGGGCGCATGCT
>JAFAIY010000542.1 GCA_019236485.1 Comamonas sp.
CACCTGCTGGAGGCCTTGCGGCAGGGCAACGGAGCATTGCTTCCCGATGAGCTGATCAACGAGATGGGGCGGGACCAAACTGGTGGACTGGAGCTGCCCGATGCACCGGGCTTTGGTTTTGGCCTCGGTTTTTCAGTCTTGCGGGACCCGCTGAGCGCTGCGTCACCAGAATCGGTCGGTACCTGGCGCTGGGGTGGTGCCTACGGCCATGCCTGGTTTGTGGATCGGGCGCGGGGCCTGAGCGTGGTCGCCTTCACCAATACGCTGTACGAGGGCATGTCCGGTCGTTTCGTCGCCGAGCTGCGCGACGCAGTCTATGGTGCGCTGGAGGTCGTGCAATGACCGCCGCACATCAAGACCGCATGCCCATTGCATCATTGCTGGCGTTGGCAATGGCCGCGTTCATCACCATCCTGACCGAAGCGCTGCCGGCAGGGCTGTTGCCTCAGATGGCGAGGGGCTTGATGGTGTCCGAAGCCTGGACAGGACAAACGATCACGATCTATGCCATGGGCTCGCTGGCGGCCGCCATCCCGTTGACCACCGCCACTCAGGGCGTGCGCCGCCGTCCGCTGTTGCTAGCGGCCATTGCAGGCTTTGCCATCGCCAACACTGTCACGGCCCTGTCCAGCAACTATGGCTTGACGATGGTCGCGCGCTTCCTGGCGGGCGTGTCGGCCGGTCTGCTATGGGCGATGCTGGCAGGCTATGCCGCGCGCATGGTGCCCGAGCACCGGCAGGGCCGAGCCATCGCCATTGCGATGGTGGGCACACCATTGGCGCTGTCACTTGGCGTGCCGGCGGGCACCTTTCTAGGCAATCTGCTGGGCTGGCGGATGTGCTTCGGCATCATGAGTGGACTGGCACTGGCGCTCATGGCATGGGTACAGGTCAAGGTGCCTGATTTCGCGGGGCAGGCGGCGGGTAAACGGTTGTCTCTGGGACATGTGTTCACTTTCCCGGGTGTGCGTCCGGTGCTGTTCGTGGTGCTGGCCTTCGTTCTGGCACACAACATCCTCTATACCTATATCGCGCCATTTCTCGCGGCGGCAGACATGGCGAAACGAACAGACTTGGTCCTGCTCATGTTCGGCATCACTTCGCTGCTGGGCATCTGGGTCATCGGCGTGCTGATCGATCACCATCTGCGCGCCCTGACGCTGGGCAGTACGCTCTTGTTCGGCCTATCGGCGCTGGCACTCGGCCTGATGGGCGATGCGCCTGCCGTGGTGTATGCGGCTGTGGCCGCCTGGGGCCTGGCCTTTGGCGGTGCGGCGACACTGCTTCAAACAGCCATCGCCAAGGCGGCGGGCAACGCGGCCGACGTTGCGCAGTCCATGCTGGTCACAGCCTGGAACATCGCGATTGCAAGTGGCGGGCTGATTGGCGGTGCCTTGCTGGATTATCTCGGCGTTGCCGCATTCCCTCCGGTGCTCTTGGTGCTGCTAGCCGCCACACTGGCTGTTGTGTGGGCAGCCAGGCAGCACGGCTTTCCAGCTGTACAAAGATAAGGCTGGGGAGTTCTTCGGTATCTGTTCCATTCCTTGCGCAGTTCGAAGAACTCCCGCTTCGGCCGTACTTGCAGCGACCGGGCAGATTGATTGCCGGGCATCTCTCATTTGTCCTCTCCGGCAGTCCTGCGCCGGCGCCGCACTCAAGCTTGCAGCTTGAGCAGTTCTGCCAGCAGCTTCAGCGCGTCGCCCAGGTCTTCGAAGCTGGGAGCGCCCAGGCAAATCCGAAGACCGCTCCGCCCCTCTTGCGGATCCACCATCATGGCTTCCGGCAGGGTCAGCTTCAAACCGATTTCTGCGGCCGCAGCCACAAAACCATTGGCGGCCTCGCGCTTCATCGGCAGCCAGACGTTGTAGGCATCGGGATGCCAGACAAGTTCGCCAGTCCCAAGAAACGAGGCGGCAAGCTTGGAGCGCCGCCGGGACTCGTGGCGCAGATCCCGCTGGATTGAAGCAACCACGCCAGTGGCCAGCCATTCATCGACCACCGCACAGGAGAATGCGGATGGGGCCATCGGCACATCCTGCATCAGGTCTTGCGCGGCGCCGCCCAGTTCGGTTGGGACCAGCAACATGCCGATCTGCAGCCCCGGCCCCAGCGACTTGGAGAGCCCGTTCACATGCAAGGAGATATCAGGCGCCAATGCCGACAGCTGGGGTAAATCAGGGAAAGCGGCGGCATAGACCCCGTCTTCGATGATCCATGCTCCCGCCTTCCGGCAAATATCCACAATGGCTTGCCTTCGCTCCAGGCCCATCGTGGCAGTTGTCGGGTTGTGCAGCGTCGGGGTGAGGTAGACCGCCTTGCCATCGGTTGGCGCGATACTGCCGAGTGCATCCGCGAGCGCTTGCGGCACCATCCCTTCGGCATCGATCTCGACACCTTGCATCCGATACCCTTTGCGCCGGGCCAGGGCAATAGCGCCGGGATAGGTGATCCGCTCGGTCACAAGCAATCCTTGCGGGCCGCAAGCCAGATCAAAAGCCAATGACAGCGCCTGGCGCGCGCCGCTCGTCAAAACCAGAAGCGACGGATCGACGACAAGGCCAAGTGTCACCAGCCAGCGGGCGAGAACACGACGATGTTCCAGATGTCCGCCGGGAGGTGCATAGAAATTGAAATGATCCGCGTCGATTTTGCGAGCAATCCCCGTCAATGCCCGCGCCAGGATGCGTGCGTTGAGCGCGGCCGGCGGCGCATTGGACGACAGGTCAATCAGGCGATCACCATGCGCCTGGTGAATCGCGACAAATGTTCCCCGCCCTTTGACACTGCGCGTCAGACCTCTGCGCTCCAGAGCGGCATAGGCCTTCGTCACCGAGCCAAGACCGATTTGCAGCTTCTCTGCAAGATCTCGATGTGCAGGCAGGCGGTCACCCCCCGCCAGGCGGCCCTCGACGATGTCGTCGGCCAGGGCAAGCGCAAGTCGTTCGGCAGCATTTGCATCAATGCTTGCAAGGCGAGGCTGCCAAGGGGATTGGAGGAGCATGTTTGCAGTTTCAACAAAAAGAGTGTCTCGTGACACTATTTAATTATTTAATAGTGTAATGTTCTCGCAAATGCCTTTGCATGACTGCCTCTTAGTGAATAGTGCCCAGCGGCGATGACGTAAAGCAAGGAGAGCGAGATGTTTAGCCACGTGACTGTTGGAACGCGTGACCTTGAACGGTCAGCCCGCTTTTACGACGCGGTGCTTGTGCCGCTTGGTCTGAAGCGCCGGATCGTTGTGCCCGATGGTGGGCCGGCTGCGCTTTGCTGGGTAAGCGCGCACGCGAACCTGCCTCGCTTTTATGTCTACAGTCCATACAACGGAGAAGCAGCAACCGTCGGCAATGGCAGCATGGCGGCCTTTCTAGCGCCGTCAACAGCAGCAGTGAACTCCGCCTACGCCGATGGCCTGGTGCACGGTGGCAAGGATGCTGGGGCCCCCGGGCCGCGTCCTCATTATGGGGACGGCTACTACGGCGCCTATCTGCGCGATCCCGATGGCAACAAAATCCATATCGTTCATCGTGCCGACCTCCAACCCTGATGCAAGAGATGTGTGTATTTTTGGAGACTCCGACATGATCGACAGCCAAATCGCACTCGTCTATGGAACTTATCTCTTTGCCACCATCAGCCCGGGGCCAAGCAATATGGCCGTCATGGGAACAGCGATGCGTGATGGCCGCCGACCCGCTCTTGCGCTGGCAGCAGGCGTTGTCACGGGTTCGCTCTTTTGGGCGCTTCTGGCAGGGGCCGGGCTTTCCGCTGTGCTGACCGCTTATACGCCAGCGCTTTTCATCCTCAAGATCGCTAGCGGCATCTACCTGCTTTATCTGGCCGCGTGCGCGGGCAAGTCCGCCATGAAGCCGGGCGCGGATGTTGAGAGGACAAACACAGAGCCCGAGGGGCCACGCTATTGGTCGCTCTACCGACAGGGCGCTCTTATGCACATCGGCAACCCGAAAGCCATCATTGTCTGGATAGCGATCATCTCGTTAGGAGCCCATGAGGCGTCTCCCTTTGGCTGGGAGTTGGCGATCATTGGCGGCTGCGCCACCCTCGGCACCATGGTGTTCGGTGGCTATGCCGTTCTTTTCTCGACCACCTCGATGATTGCCCTGTACGCAAGATGGCGGCGCTGGCTCGAAGGCACGCTCTCGATGGTCTTCATGGCCGCAGGGCTGAAGCTGCTTTTCTCGCGAAGCTAAGGCTTGAGTCTCCTCATTTCTATCTTTCACCAACGTCTCTCATGAATCCGACAGAAAGACCGTCATCATGACCCCCGCTGTTCATATGGTCGACGTCTTCGGCTCTGCTCCCCTCTCTGGCAATCCATTGGCAGTCGTCGCCGATGCCGATAACCTGAGCGCTGAGGAAATGCAGCGCCTGACACGCTGGTTCAACTTTTCCGAAACCGCGTTTCTCCTCGCCCCCTCGCATCCGAAGGCGGACTATCGAGTCAGGATCTTTACGCAGGACAGAGAGCTGCCTTTTGCCGGGCATCCAACACTTGGAAGCTGCCACGCGTGGCTTTCCAGCCATGGCTCGCCCAAGAATGAAGCGGAAATCATCCAGGAGTGCGGTGCAGGGCTGGTTCAGATCCAGCGTGCTCACGGACGGCTGGCCTTCGCAGCTCCGCCTTTGATCCGCTCTGGCACACCCACCCAGGATGAATTGGCCGCCGCACTGCGACTGCTGGAAATCGAAGCCAGCGACGTTCTCGATGCAGCGTGGATTGACAACGGTCCTGGATGGCTGGGGATCAGGCTGGCTTCGGCGGAGCAGGTGCTTTCCCTCGATCCGGTGCGGCGCTGGCCCGTTCGCATCGATATCGGCGTGATCGGGCCTCATGCCGAAGGCGGTGATGCTGCCTACGAGGTACGGGCCTTCTTCTCCGACCATCTGGGCGCCATCGTCGAAGACCCCGTCACAGGGAGCCTCAATGCCTCGCTCGCTCAGTGGCTGTTTGCAGCGGGTTTAACCGAGAGCAGCTATGTTGCCGCCCAAGGCACACGCCTTGGTCGAAAAGGCCGCATTTATCTGACCCGTGACGATGCCGGCCAAGTCTGGGTTGGCGGCGAGACACGCACGCATGTCAAAGGCGAGCTGCACAGTTTTTGAAGACCTCCAAGGAACTCTCGAGTATGTCCACAACCCTTCAGCCCCCATACAGCCGACCCTCATTCAACGAGCGCGCCACGCTGTCCACATCAGCGGTAGACACATTAAAAATGCTGGTGCGCTACAAGGCCTGGGCGAATGCCCTGACGTTCAAAAACGTGATGGAACTACCGGAAGGCGAGGCTCTTCGACAAAGACCGACGCGGTTCGGGAACATGGTGCATACGTTGAACCATGTCTATGTGGTGGACGATATCTTCAGGCACCACCTACAAGGCAGGAAGCACGGCTACACCGCACGCAATACGGACCATACGCCGGCGGTCAGCGATCTATGGAAGGCGGTTCAGGAAATGGATTCTTGGTACACCAAGCTTGTCGATACCTGGTCAGACGAAGACCTTGTGAAAGTCGTCCATTTCGAGTTTGTAGGAGGGGGAGAAGGCGTCATGACGCGTGAGCAAATCGTGCTGCATGTCGTGAATCACAGCACTTATCACCGAGGTTTTGTCGGCGACATGATGTATCAGGTACCTTTTACGCCGCCATCAAACGACCTGCCCGTATTCATCCGAGATCACTATCGCAATACTCAGTGAGGTATGGACCAGGGATCAGAGCGAGCAGTCATGCGCTCTGGGCTATGCCAACTCATGGAGGAAATGAGTGCGGACAAGGTATCTCTGGCGTCAAGGACACCAGAAATTGAGGTGCGTACCCGACCGGAGCTATGAATCGCCCCGGGTTTTCTAGACACCTCTGAGCCTCAAACATGAGGCCCAATAGGAGGTGCAATGAGTAAGCAGAGATACCCGGAAGAATTCAAGACCGAAGCGGTCAAGCAGATCACGGAGCGAGGCCACAAGGTGGCCGACGTGTCGGCCAGGCTTGGCGTGAGCCAGCACAGCCTGTACGAGTGGATCAAGGCACGCCGAACACCGCGCGAAGAGCGTCAGGTGCAGCTGTCGCAAACCGATGAGTTGCGCCGCTTGAAGGCCGAGCTCAAGCGCGTAACCGAGGAGCGCGACATCTTAAAAAAGGCCGCAGCGTACTTTGCCAAGCAGTCCGGGTGAAGTACGCGTTCATCGAGCGGCACGAGCATGAGCACAGCGTGCGGCGCATGTGCAAGGTTATGAAGGTGCACCCCAGCGGTTACTACGCCTGGAAGGCCGAGCCCGTGAGTCCTCGCGCCAAGGACGATCAGCGACTGCTGGGCCTGCTCAAGCATGCTTGGCTGGAGAGCGGCGGCGTTTATGGCTACCGCAAG
>JAFAIY010000187.1 GCA_019236485.1 Comamonas sp.
GTCTTGCCGCCGCGACGCGCCCCCGTGAAAGCGCCGTCCTCGTAGCCGAAGAGTTCGCTCTCCAGCAGGCTTTCGGACAGGGCCGCGCAGTTCACGGCCAGAAACGGCTGGGCCGCACGGCTGCCCGCACGGTGTATACCCTGGGCCACCAGCTCCTTGCCCGTGCCGCTCTCGCCCAGAATCAGCACCGTGGCCTCGCTGGCTGCAAACTGGCGCGCCAGCTGGCGCACGCGCTGGGCGGCCGGGCTGCTGCCCAGATAGTCATCTATGCGCCAGCGCACGCCGGCGCCGCGCTGGCGCTGGTCGGCACGCAGGCTGCGGTCGGCCCGCTGGATCACGGCCGGATCGCGGCAGACCAGCAGCGCGCCCGTCAGCAGCCCGTTTTCCACAATGGGCGCGCGGCGTACCACCAGGGTGCGCATGGCCAGCTGCACCACCTCCTCGCCGCCCTCCTCGCCGGCCAGCGCCCCGGCCACGCCCAGGGTGGGCGCCACCTCGTCCAGCGGACGGCCGTGCAGCGCCTCCGCGGGAGCTCCCAGCAACGCAGCCATGCGCGGATTGAGTGCGCAGATGCGGCCGCGCTCGTCCACGGCCACCACCCCGTCCTGCAGCTGGTGCAGCACGGTTTCCAGGCGCTGGTGGCGGTCGCGTTCGGCGCGCCGGTGGCGGGCCAGCAGCATGGCGTCGTTGAGCGCCTGGCGCACGGAGATATCGGAGTACAGCAGCACGCTGGACATGCCGGCCTGCTCGGCCAGATCGGCCACCAGGCCCGGCGCCACCACGGCCCCCACGCGCGCGGCTTTGAGCTTTTGCACGCAGGCCGCCGCATCCTGCGGCCCCTGGTAAGCGATCTGCACCAGGCCCAGGCCGAACAGGCTGTCGAACTGGGCCACCACGGCGGACGGCTCCTCGAAAGTGACCAGGCCTACATGGGGCGATCCCTCGCTGGTCTGCAGCTTGGCCTGGCGCAAGGCCTGAAGCAGGTCCAGCCCGCGCACCTCGACCATGGCCAGCGGGATGTCCACCCGCTCGCGTATCCAGGCGCCGCTGGCTCCCGCGCCCACCAGCGCATCGATGGGCTGTTGGCGGTTGAGCGCGTGGACCTGGGCCACGGCATCGTCAAAAGACGCGGCGATATGCGAGAAGCGCACCTGTCCCGACCACAGCTGGGCCAGCCGCTGCAGCACGCGCCCTATGCGGTAGCGCCCCACGGTGACGATATGCGGCAGATGGCCGGCATCCGACAGCGGCCCTGCCTCTGGCGAACTCCTTGCAGCGGGCAAGGCTTGCATTGTCTGTAATTCATCCATGAATTCAATTATTTCATTATTGAAATATCAATAAGACACTACCCCGACCTTCGCCTAGCAAGGAAGAGCGGAAATCCAATGATTTCAGCCACTTAGGGATCAAAGGGTTTTCCCTTGGTCAGGTTGGCACAGGGATTGCAAAACCAGCCCGCACACAAATTGGATATGGATCCAGGAGATATCAATGTTTTTGAACCGTCGTTCCCTGCTCGCCACCGCCGTCGCCGCTGCCACGCTGGCCCCCATGGTGGGTGCCCAGGCCGCCGACAGCGCCGCCAAATGGCCCGCACGCCCCATACGCCTGGTCGTGCCCTTCTCGGCAGGTGGCGCCAATGACCTGATGGCGCGCTCCGCGGCCGAAGGCGCGTCCAAGATCCTCGGCCAGCCCGTGGTGATAGACAACCGCCCCGGTGCGGGCGGCACCGTGGGTGCCGACATCGTGGCCAAGGCCCAGCCCGATGGCTACACGTTGCTGGTCAGTGCCGCCGGCGTGATCTCCAACAGCATGATCAAGAAGACCATGCCGTTCAAGGACGATGCGCTGCAGCCGGTGGTGATGATTGGCCTGGCTCCTTCGGTGATCGTGGTGCCCAAGAACGCCCCGTACAACAATCTGCGCGAGTTTGTCGAGGCCTCCAAGAGGGGCCAGGGTTTCAACTTCGCGACCGCCGGCACGGGCAGCACGCCGCATTTTGTGGCCGAGATGCTGAACGTGAAGTACGGTGCCAAGCTGCAGCCCGTGCCCTACAAGAGCGGCTCCGAGAGCACGACGGCCGTGCTGGGCGGCCAGGTGGAAGGCACTTCCGAAGCCAGCATCATCGCCCTGCCCCACATCATTCACGAAGGCAAGTTCAAGCCTCTGGCCACGACCTGGACGCAGCGCATCTCCGCCTATCCGCAGCTGTCCACCGCCGTGGAGCAGGGCTTTGCCGATCTGCAGATCGCGCACTGGGCCGGCATCCACGCCCCCAAAGGCACGCCGCCCGCCATTCTGGACAAGATCGCCGCGGCCGTGGACAAGGCCATGAAGGAACCCGCCACCGTTGAAAAGCTCAAGGGCCTGGGCATCGAGCCCGTAGGCGGCACGCGCGCCGAGTTCGTGAAATTCACCGATGCGGAAAGCAAGCGCCTGGGCGAGATCGTCAAGGCCGCGAACATGCAGGAAAAGTAAAACGGCGAGGCCCGGACAAGCCCCGAGCGCCTGCGCGCTCCGCCCGGGTCGAGCACGCCCCCATGGTTCCGCCAGCCGTCTACGCCTGAACCACAGGCATATGCGTTGTTTTTTATAGGAAGCTTTATGAATCCCAAGCAAAAACTCAAAGCCCTGGCCGATGCTCGCCGCGGCGTCCTCGTGCCCGGCGCTTTCAACGCCATGTCGGCCAGGCTGATTGCCGATCTGGGCTTTGAAGCCATTTATGTGACCGGTGCCGGCGTGACCAATATGTGGTTCGGCATGCCCGACCAGGGCTTTATGGGCCTCAGCGATATCGCCGACCACACGGCCCGCATCCGCGACGCCGTGGAGCTGCCGCTGCTCGTCGATGCCGACACGGGCTTCGGCAATGCCGTCAACACCTATCACGCCGTGCGTACGCTGGAGCGCGCCGGCGCCGACTGCATCCAGCTCGAAGACCAGGTGTCGCCCAAGCGCTGCGGCCATTTCAACGGCAAGGAAGTGATAGAGACCAGCGAGATGCTGGGCAAGATCAAGGCCGCCGTCGATGCGCGCCGCGACAGCGGCACCCTCATCATGGCCCGCACCGATGCGGCCGCCGTCCACGGCTTCGAGGCTGCCATAGAGCGCGCCCAGGCGTTTCAGGAGGCCGGCGCCGACATTCTGTTCGTCGAGGCCGTGACCCAGGCCGAGGAAGTGCGCGCCCTGCCCCGGCTGCTCAAGGCCCCCCAGCTCATGAACATGGTCATAGGCGGCAAGACCCCGATCTTCAATGCCGACGAACTCGGCGAGCTGGGCTTCGGCTTTGTGCTCTATGCGAATGCGGCCCTGCAGGGCGCGGTGGCCGGCATGCAGAAATGCCTGACCCTGCTGCGCGACGAACACCAGGTCCAGGAAGACCCGGCCATCGTCGCCCCCTTCCTCGAGCGCCAGCGCCTGGTGAACAAGGACTTCTGGGACGAGCTCGAAAAACGCTACAAATAAGCCGCAAACCCGGCCGGGCCATGAAAAAAGCGTGCAGCGCCGAATCCACGGGCGCTGCACGCTTTTTGTCTTTGCGGCGCCCAGGCCGTCAGAGCATCAGAAGCTGGTCCACGCGTCTTCATCCTCGCCCGCGGCCAGGGCCAGAGGCTCTGGCCGCTTGGCCTGGGTTGCCGCCTTGGGCAGCCGAGCCGGTGCCGCGGGCTGGATCATGGGCTTGGCAGCAGGCCCGGGCTGCGCGACCGGCGCTTTAGCCGGTGCGCGCACCGCGGCCGCCTGGTCCAGGCGGAACACGCTGACCGCCTGCACCAGCTGCTGGGCCTGAGAGCTGAGGCTGCCGGCCGAGGCCGCCATCTCCTCGACCAGGGCCGCATTCTGCTGCGTGGCTCTGTCCATCTGCGTCACGGCCTCGCCGACCTGGGCCACGCCGGAACTCTGCTCGGAACTCGCGGCGCTGATCTCGCCCATGATGTCGGTCACGCGCCGTATGCTTTGAACCACTTCCTCCATGGTCGAGCCGGCCCGGTCGACCAGGGCCGTGCCCTGCTCGACGCGCTCCACGCTGTCGGTGATCAGGGTCTTGATCTCCTTGGCGGCATCGGCCGAGCGCTGGGCCAGGGCCCGCACCTCGCTGGCCACCACCGCAAAGCCGCGACCCTGCTCGCCCGCACGCGCGGCCTCCACGGCCGCATTGAGCGCCAGGATATTGGTCTGGAAAGCGATGCCGTCGATGACGCTGATGATGTCGGCGATGCGCCTGGAGCTGTCGCTGATGCCGCGCATGGTGTCGACCACCTGGGTCACGACCTGGCCGCCCTGCACCGCAACCATGGAGGCGCTGCGCGCAAGCTGGTTGGCCTGCTGGGCATTGTCGGCGTTGTGCCTGACCGTGGTGCCCAGCTCCTCCATCGAGGCCGCGGTCTGCTCCAGTGCGCTGGCCTGTTCCTCGGTACGTGCCGACAGATCCTGGTTGCCCTGGGCAATCTGCTCACTGGCCGCGGCCACGCTTTCGCTGCCGTGGCGCACGCTGCTGACCACGGCGGCCAGGCTGTCGCGCATGGCTTGCATATTCGCCAGCAGGCTGCTCTTGTCGCCGCGCTGGACCTGCACCTCCACCGACAGATTGCCGGCCGCGATCTCGCGCGCCACGCCCGAGGCGTAAGCGGGTTCGCCGCCAAGCTGGCGCGTGATCGAGCGGCTCAGCGCCCAGGCGATGACGCCGCCCAGCAGCGCGGCCAGGGCCGCGATGGCGAGCATCAGCAGACTGGTGTTGCCGGCGCCGGCACGCACATCGAGGGCGGCCTTTCTCATCTCGGCCTGCTCGAATTGCGCCAGCTCTTCCAGCGCCTGGAAGTAAGCGGCCTGCAGCGGCCGGTTCTCACGAATCAGCACATCGCGGGCCTCTTCGCTTTTGTTGGCCAGGCCCAGCTCGATCGCCTTGTCGGTGGTCTGCAGATAGGGAGCCCGGACCTCCTCGATCTTCTTCAGCATGGCGCGCTCGGTGTCGGTGCTGACGCGGCCGGCCAGCTGCTTGAGCGCCTCGGTGTTCTGCTTGCGCGCCAGCTCGATGCGCTCACGCTCCGCGCGCATCATCGCCTCGTCCTCGGTCAGAGCGATATTGCGCGCGGCGCGCGCTATCAGATTGAGATTGTCCTTAGCCTTGCCGATCTGCTCGACGGTCGCCATGCGGACTTCGACCAGCTGGTCGACTTCGCGCGCCACATTAACCAACTGCAGACGGCCGAACATGGCCACTGCGAAGCCCGCCACGATCACCACGGCAAAGCCCAGGTTCAAACGCGTGCCTACCTTCATGCCTGAAAAATTCATTGTGAATCACCGAAAGAAATGCAGATCCGCCGGAACCAGGCCGGCTCGCCATCCAATGCAGGCAAGGCTCTGCCCTGCTCCGCCTTGGCCGCCGACTCGCTGCTGCAGACCGGCCCGTGGCGACGATGGGCAGCCACCGCCTGCCACAACGCCGCCGCATCCAGCAATTCAAGCCAGGCGATCTTATTGCATTTTGTAACAAACTTGTTACATATCCTTTAACCGATGTGACTAAAGCGAAATCAGGCACGCGGGCTTGCTGCGCGCTG
>JAFAIY010000643.1 GCA_019236485.1 Comamonas sp.
CTTCGTGCTGGCCGAAGGCCTGGCCTCGCCCGAGGACATTGACGCCGGCATGAAGCTGGGCTGCAACCAGCCCATTGGCCCGCTGGCCCTGGCCGACATGATCGGCCTGGACGTGTGCCTGGCCGTGATGGAGGTCTACCTCAAGGAGTTCGGCGACAGCAAGTACCGCGCCTGCCCGCTGCTCAAGGAAATGGTGGCCGCCGGCCGCCTGGGCCGCAAGAGCGGACGTGGTGTTTACACCTACTAAATAGCCAGCTTTCAGGTCTTCTGCGCGACTGCAGCCCGCGGGGCTGCGGTCTATCGTCTGGCGCAGGAGACCGGCCATGCAAATCGAAAATCCCAGCCCTCCTAGCGAGGGCTGCATTCATTGTGAAGTCCGTGGCCATGTGCTGCTGATAGGCATCAACCGCCCGGCCAAGCGCAACGGCTGGACGCCGGCCATGTTCCGGCAGCTGGCCGAGGCCTACACCCGGCTGGACGACGACCCCGCGCTGCGCGTGGGCCTGCTCCACGCTTTTGGCGAGCATTTCACGGCCGGCCTGGATCTGCCCGCAATTGCCGAATTCATGCGCACCGGCCAGCAGATCGTGGCGCCTGGGCTGGTCGAGCCCCATGACTTCGGCCTGCCCGGCTACCGGCGCCGCAGCAAGCCCATGGTGGCCGCCGTCAAAGGCATTTGTTTCACCGTCGGCATAGAGCTGATGCTGGGCGCCGACATCGTGGTCGCAGCCGACGACTGCCGTTTTGCGCAGATGGAGGTGCAGCGCTGCATCATGCCCACGGGCGGCGCCACGCTGCGCATGGCCGAGCGCGCCGGCCTGGGCAATGCCATGCTGCATCTGCTGACCGGCGACGAGTTCGATGCCGCCGAGGCCTATCGCTGCCACTTCGTGCAAAAAGTCGTGCCCGCGGGCCAGGAGCTGGACGCGGCGTTTCGTATTGCCGAGCGCATCGCGGCCCAGGCACCGCAGGCCGTGGTCGCCACCCGCCTCAATGTGCTCAAGGCCATAGAGCTGGGCCAGGCCGCGGCCGTGGCCGACTTCGTTCCCGTGCAGCAGCGCCTGGCCCACAGCGAAGACGCGGCCGAAGGCCTGCGTTCCTTTGTCGAAAAGCGGCCCGCGCGTTTTACCGGCAGATAAACCACTCCCGAGAGGCAATGATGAAGTTCAAAGGTTTTTCCCGCTCAGCCCTGGCCCCGCTTGTGCTGGCAGCTCTGGTTTCAGCAGCTTATGCGCAGACCGCGGCACCCGCCCTGCCCGATCCGGCCAGCACCACGGTGCAGGCCATGGGCTGGATGCAGGGCTTTGCTCCGCCGCCCGACAAGCTCATCACCTTCGACAATCCCATAGGCAACACCTTCCCGCGCATACGCTGGACCTTCTCCCATATCCGCGAGCTGGTGCCCACGGCCAATGTCTGGCGCGGCCCGGGCGCGCCCAGCCCGCTGCAGGCCGCGCCCCTGAACCTGGACCAGGTGCGCTTCAAGGTCATGGGCACGGGCGAGGAGCTGAGCTTTGCCCAGTCGCTGGAGCGCAACTACACCGACGGCATCGTGGTGCTGCACCGGGGCAAGATCGTCTACGAGAAATACTTCGGCGCTCTGGAGCCGCAGCGCCCGCACCTCGCGATGTCGGTCACCAAATCCTTTGTGGGCACGCTGGCCGCGCTGCTGGCCCATGAGGGCAGCATCAAGCCCGAGGCCCCCGTCACCGCCTATCTGCCCGAAATGAAGAACACCGCCTATGGCGATGCCACGGTGCGCGAAGTCATGGACATGACGGTAGGCGTCAAATATTCCGAGAACTACGCCGACCCCAAGGCCGAGATCTGGGACTATGCGCGCGCCGGCGGCATGATGTCCCAGGGCAAGGACTACACGGGCCCGAAGAGCTTCTACGAGTTCCTGCAGACCCTGCAGAAAGAAGGTGAGCACGACCAGGCCTTTGCCTACAAGACCGTGAATGCCGAGCTGCTGGCCTGGATAGTGCGCCGCGCCAGCGGCAAGTCGCTGGCCCAGCTGCTGTCCGAGCGCATCTGGAGCCGCATAGGCGCCGAGCAGGATGCCTATCTGATGGTGGACCGCATAGGCACGGAGTCGGGCGGCGGCGGGCTGAACACCACGCTGCGCGACCTGGCCCGCTTCGGCGAGATGATGCGCAACAGCGGCCGCGCTGCCGACGGCCAGCAGGTGCTGCCCAGGGCCGTGGTCGACGATATACGCCATGGCGGCGATCCGGCCAAGTTCGCCAAGGCCGGCTATGCCACGCTGCCCGGCTGGTCCTACCGCAATATGTGGTGGGTGTCGAACAATGCCAACGGCGCCTATAGCGCGCGCGGCATCCACGGCCAGGCCATCTATATCGATCCCAAGGCCGAGATGGTGGTGGCGCGCTATGCCTCCCATCCGCTGGCCGCCAACGGGGCCAACGACCCCATCAGCCTGCCCATGTACCAGGCACTGGCCGATGCGCTGATCAAGCAATAGCCCCGCGCTTTTGCCTGTAGACGGCCCGGCGACGACAATCGCCGGGTGAATATCCGTCCTCAATACCATTTGCGCCCCAGCCCTCGCGGGCTGTTGGCCTGGGATGTGCGCAAGCTCATCGCCCTGGCCGCGGCCCAGGGCCTGCAGCCGCACCGGGTGCGCCTGGCCGAGATTGCCGAACTCGACCAGCGCTACTGGTTCAGCGAGCCCGGCGACGAGCCCACGCCAAGGGCGATCGCCGAGCATCTGAAACTGGTCCAGGCCGCCGACACCGGCTATCCCATTCTGCTCGACGCCCAGGGCCGGCTGATGGACGGCATGCACCGCGCCGTCAAGCGGCTGAGCCAGGGCCATAACGAGATCTGGGCACTGCGCTTTGCGAGCACGCCCGAACCCGACTTTGTGGGTGTTGCGGCCGACGAGCTGCCCTACGCGGACTAGGCCGGACCAGGGCCTGGCTGCGCAGCCATCAAAGACAATAGCTGCCGGCGTTTGGCCGTCAGGCGCCCAAGCCGGTTTCATCCGGATTTTTCCGTACCCAGGCCGCGTCGGCTGCCTGGCGTGAGTCCTGGCCGCATTCGCCCCTCCATCCCTGGCCATGTCATGGTTTTGCAATTTAAATTGCGCACAATTTAATTGACAGCAATAATTCACCCATGCCTAACAGCAATCCCCTTCTGCCCGATGCCTCCGAGCTGCTGCGGCTGGACAACCAGGTCTGCTTCGCGCTTTACTCGGCATCTCTGGCCATGACCAAGCTCTACAAGCCCTTGCTCGAGGAGCTGGGCCTGACCTACCCGCAATACCTGGTCATGCTGGTGCTCTGGGAAGGCGACCGGCTCACGGTTTCGGAGCTCGGCGAACGCCTGTACCTGGATTCGGGCACGCTGACGCCGCTGCTCAAGCGGCTGGAAGCCGCGGGCCTGCTGCTGCGGCTGCGCGATGCCCGGGACGAACGCCGCGTGCGCATCGCTCTCACCGACGCGGGCCGCGGGCTGCGCGCCGAGGCCGAGAAGATTCCTGCCTGCCTGCTGCAAAGCACGCAGTGCAGCCTGCCCGAGCTTCAGGCCCTCACGGGCCAGCTCAGCGCACTGCGCGAGCGGCTGCTGCCGCAGCGCAGCGGCTCCGACTGATAGCAGACGACGATTTCCTCCACCCGCCCGCACCGCCGGGCACTATCGCAAAGGAAGACACCATGGCACAGCTAGACAAAGTTCTGTATACCGCCCGCGCCCACACCACGGGCGGCCGCGAAGGCGCTTCGCGCAGCGATGACGGCCGCCTGGACATCCAGCTGACCCCGCCCGGCGGCGCCGGCAAGGGCAGCAACCCCGAGCAGCTGTTTGCGGCCGGCTATTCGGCCTGCTTCATCGGCGCCATGAAGGCCGTGGCCGCGCGCCAGAAGCTAACCCTGCCCCCGGATCTGGCGGTGGATGCCGAGGTGGACCTGGGCCCCGTGGGCGAGGTCTTCGGCATTGCCGTGCGCATGCAGATCAAGCTGCCCGGCATGGACAAGGCCCAGGCCCAGCAGCTGGTCGCCAGCGCCCACCAGGTCTGCCCCTACTCCAACGCCACGCGCGGCAATATCGATGTGACGCTGACCGTCGCCTAAGACCGGGGCCGCGGCCCTATGCCGCGACCTCGCGCCACAGGGCCGTGGACGCCGGCGTGTAGCGGCCGGCTTCCAGGTCGAACACGCCCTCCATGGTCAGCGCGCCCGCGATATCGGCCGTCGCATAGCGGGCCAGCGCCAGCTGCGTGACCCTGAAGCCGGGCGGGTCCAGGTCCGCAATCCGGGCCACGGCCTCGCGCACCGGCAGCCGCCGCGCATAGTGGCCCAGGGTGAGATGAGGCACATAGCGCCAGCCCGGTGCCGGCGGCTGCGGCACCAGCGCCCCATGCAGGCGCTGCAGCTCCGCACTCCCCGTACCCACGGCCAGATAGGGCACGGTGGTGAAGCTGCCCGCTCCCGCGATCTGCAGGGCAAACGGCGGCGGCCTCAGGGCTTGCAGCAGGGCCACATCGTCCTCCAATGCCCGCCGGTCGTATTCCTGCGCCGGGTGGGCCGTGCCGCCCTGGCACAGGCCGCGGTAGGCGACGCTGATATGCGGCTGGCGCTCGTAGCGCGGCAGCAGCGCAGCGCCCAGACGGCGCCGGCCTTCGGCCACGGCCTGCGCCATGGCCCGGTCCTCGAGCATCACCACCCAGACCGCGGACCAGGGGCAGCTCTGGTGCCACTCGGCAAAATCGCGGTCCTCGCAAGGCTGTGAGAATTCATCGCTAGCATCCATGGCCGCCAGTGTGCCAGCTCCGGCGCCGCGGCCGCCAGAGCCTGAATCCTCGGGCTTTCAGCCCTGCAGGCCAGTCCTGACCAGCGCTTTCAGCTATCGAATCAAAAGCCCTGCGCCTGTGTCAAAGCCATGCCATCTGCTCGTGGGACCGGGGTTTGCGCATGACAATGTAGGCATGAGCAACTTGCCAGCCTCCACCCATCCCTACGCAGACCTCACGCCGGACTGCGTGCTGGACGCCTTGTATGCCGCGGGCCTGAACCCCGACGGACGGCTCACGGCGCTGAGTTCCTATGAGAACCGCGTCTATCTCGCCCATCAGGATGATGGCGACAAGGTGGTGGCCAAGTTCTACCGTCCGGGCCGCTGGAGCCGCACGCAGATCGAGGAGGAGCATGCGTTCTCCCAGGAGCTTGCGGACCGGGAAATCCCCGTGGTCGCGCCGCTGCTGCTGCAGGGCAGCAGCGTGCACGAGCATGGCGGCTTTCTGTTCAGCGTCAGCCCCTGGCGCGGCGGGCGCCGGCCCGAGCTCGACGACTGGGAGGTGCTGGAATGGATAGGCCGCTTTCTGGCCCGCATCCACACCGTGGGCTCGGCCCAGGCGTTTGCCCACCGCCCGGCGCTGGATCTGCAAAGCTTCGGCCAGGCGTCCATGCGCTATCTGCTGGAGCACGATGTCGTGGCGCTGGAGGTACGCAGCCGCTGGCAGCAGGCCTGTACCACCGCTCTGGACCTGATAGCACCTGCGGCAGATGGACTCAGCAGGGCCGGCCATTTCAGCCTGGAAAGCGCGACGCAGATCCGCCTGCATGGCGACTGCCACCCCGGCAACATCCTCTGGACCCCGCTGGACGACGAAGGCCATGGCGGCCCGCATTTTGTGGACCTGGACGATGCGCGCACCGGCCCGGCCGTGCAGGATCTGTGGATGCTGCTCTCGGGCGAGCGGGCCCAGCAGACCCAGCAGTTGTCGGCCCTGCTCGAAGGCTATGAGCAGTTCCGCCCCTTCGACCGGCGCGAGCTGGCCTTGATCGAGCCGCTGCGCACCCTGCGCCTGCTGCACTACAGCGCCTGGCTGGCGCGGCGCTGGCAGGACCCTATCTTTGCGATCAACTTCCCCTGGTTCGGCACGCTGGACTACTGGCAGGGCCAGGTGGACATGCTGCACGAGCAGATAGAGGCCATGCAGCAGGAGCCGCTATACGCCTGATTCAGGCCGAGGCTTAGCAGCGCCCCTCGGCCCGGCAGGCGGGCACGGCCTGGCCGCTGGCATCGCGCCACTGCACGGCTCCGGGCTCCGCGGCCGACGTAGGCTGGCCCTCCTGGGACGGCGCGGCCTGCGGGCGATTGGGGTCGTGCAGCACCGTCGAGGTGCCGACACCGACGCCCACGCTGGCTCCGCCCACGCCCGTGGCCGCTCCCACACCGGCCGTGCCCAGCACCTGGCCGCGCTGGTTCACGCCCACGCCAACGCCCAGCGGACCCACGCCCGTGCCCACGCCGGCGCTGAGACCGCCGCTGCCCAGGCCCACACCCACCGAGAACGGCCCCACCGGAATGCCGACGCCCACGCCGGCGCCTACCGAGCTGCAGCCCGCCAGGGCGGCCAGGGTGAGAACGATCAAGGCCGTGGCCGCGGTTTTACATGCTGTCATGACTGGGATTCCAAGCTCTTTTTCACGCCGCCATTGTGGCCCGGCGCGGCGGCAAACAGGTTTTCGATCAACAGTTCCACCAGCGGAGGTATCGGCAATTGCCGGTTTTTCTCGGGCGCCAGCAGGCCGTTGTGCACCATGCCCATCCAGAACGGGCTGGCCAGCAGCTGGGCACTGAGGCTGACGGAGTCCGTGCGCAGCTCGCCCTCGTCCACGGCCAGCTGCAGCAGCTCCTGCACATGCTGCTGCCAGGGGTCGAACGCCAGCTCCTTGTACAGCCGCGCGAGCTCGGGAACATGGCGGGCCTCGCTCAGGATCAGCTGTGCCAGCTTGCCGCGCTCGCTGCCTTCCAGCATCTCCAGGGTGGGCAGCAGGCTGCGGCGCAGCAGGGCCTTGACGGATTCGCCGGGCCTGCGGCGCAGCGGCCGGTAGGCCGCCGAATGCTGCAGCGCATGCTCGATCACGCCGCGCAGCAGCTCGTGCTTGGAGGGGTAGTACAGATACAGCGTGCCCTTGGCCACCCGGGCGCGGCGCGCTATGCGCTCCATGGTGCTGCGCGCCAGACCGGTTTCCACAAACTCGGCCAGCGCGGCTTCCGTGATCTGCCGACGGGTCTGGGCCGTCTTGTCCAGGCTAGGGCCGCGCTTGCGCCGGCCCGGGTCGCAAGCCGGCGAATCTTGCAAATTTTGTTCAGACATCACCGTTCTGCCGCCATGGGCACAGCGCCGACGGCGGCCATGTCCACACAGGCTTTTCTACAATTCACAAAATTGACCAATAGGTCATTTTTAATGCATTGTAGGCAGGCGGCAAAAACCTTTTCCCCGCCGCTGCGGCTTCTGTATCTCGGTCACATCATGCAAACCAAATGGACGCCCTATCCCTGGGTGTGCTTTTCCATGTGCGTGGGCGTCATGGGCACGGCCCTGGCCAGCCCGCTATACCCCCTCTACCAGCAGGCCTGGGGCCTGCAGCCCAGCCACATCACGCAGATCTTCGTGGCCTATATGTTCGGCGCGCTGGCCAGCCTGCTGTTCCTGGGCCGGCTCACGGACCGTTTCGGCTTCATGGCCGTGCTGCGCGCGGGCCTGATCCTGATGACCCTGGGCGTGGGCAGCTCGGCCCTGGCCTGGGATGTGCCCAGCTTCTCGGTCTGCCGCTTCATCATCGGCGTGGCCTCGGGAATGATCACCACCTCGGCCTCGGTGGGCATGACCCGGCTCAACAACAAGGGCGATCTGCAGCGCGCGGCGGCCACGACCAGTCTCACCATCGCCTTCGGCTTCGGCCTGGGCCCCGTGGTCGGCGGGCTGATGGCGCAATGGGTGCCCGCACCGCTGAAGACCGCCTATCTGCCGTCCCTGGCCCTGGGCCTGCTGGCCATCTATGCGCTGTTCCAGCTGCGCCTGCCCGAGCTGCCTGCGGGTACGGCCGCGCCGGCCGCCGCGCCGCGCTTCTCGTTCAAGGATGTACAGCCCGCGCTCTCCCAGCCGCGCAAGCCTTTTGTGCGCCACTACGCTCTGGGCTGCATGGCCGCGTTCTCGGCCTTCGGCATGTTCAGCCTGTTCGCCTCGCTGGCGCCCAGCTTCATGGAGCATATGGTGCCCTGGCATGGCCCGGCGGTTTCGGGCCTGTCCATAGGCATCATCCTGTTCCTGTCGGCCATCGTGCAGCTGATCGCCCGGCCCTATGCGACCAAGGGCGTGGCCATCGCCGGCTTCTTCGCGCTCACGGCCTGCAACCTGCTGCTGCTGCTCAACACCTTTGCGGGCTCGCCCTGGCTGTTCGCGCTGTGCGTGATCGCCACGGCGGCCGGCCACGGCATGTGCAATCTGGCGGGCATGTCCATAGTCAACAAGGTCTCCAAACCGGCCAGCCGCACGGGCTTGCTGTCCACCTATCTGATCGTGGGCTATCTGGGCACGATTGTTCCCATCCTGGGCCTCGGCTGGCTGTCGGACGCCATAGGCCTGACCCGCGCGCTGAGCGTGTTCTGCATCTGCCTGGCCCTGCTCACCGCGTTTCTGGGTGCGATGTGCATGCGCGCGCGCGTGCTGCCGATTCCGCGCGAGTAAGTCCCGACCGGTTGCCTGCCTTGCCTACATTCAAGATCCCGCGCCTGCCGCTGAGCCTGCAGGAAGCCGCGCTCGTCGGCGTCACCATGCTGTGGGGCACGACGTTTCTCGTCGTCCACACGGCGATGCAATACACCGGGCCGCTGTTCTTCGTCGGCTTTCGCTTCACCACGGCCGGCCTGCTGTGCCTGCTGGTCTTCCACCGCAGCATGCGCGAGCTGAGCTGGCAGGAGGTCAGGGCCGGGGCCGCCATCGGCCTGTCGATCTTCCTGGGCTACGGCCTGCAGACCCATGGTCTGCAAAGCGTCAGCGCCAGCCAGTCGGCCTTCATCACAGCGCTGTACGTGCCCACGGTGCCGCTGCTGCAGTGGCTGGTGCTGCGCAACGCGCCGCATCCCATGAGCTGGCTGGGCATCGCCCTGGCCTTCACCGGCCTGGTGCTGCTGACCAGCCCGCAGCCGCTGGCCGGTCTGGAAGGCTTCGCGGGACTGGCTCCGGGCACCGGCGAGCTGGCCTCGCTGCTGGCGGCCTTGGTGTTCGCGGCCGAGATCATTCTCATCGGCAAATATGCGGGCCAGGTGAACCTGCAGCGCGTGACCGTGGTGCAGCTGCTGGTGGGCGGTCTGCTCTCGTTCGCCGCCATGCCCCTGGCCGGAGAAGCCCTGCCGGCCTTCTCCTGGATCTGGCTGGCCTGTGCGCTGGGCCTGGGTACGGCCAGCGTGCTCATACAGCTGACCATGAACTGGGCGCAGAAGGTCGTGTCCCCCACCAAGGCCACGCTGATCTATGCGGGCGAGCCCATCTGGGGCGGCTTGGTCGGGCGCCTGGCCGGCGAGATGCTGCCCGCACTGGCCTTGCTGGGCGCCGGCCTGGTCGTGCTGGGTGCCGTGGTCAGCGAGCTGCGGCCGCGCTTCAGGCGCTGGGCTCGACTGCTTCCTCTGCCGCGCCAGTAACCCACGCTCGAGCCGCGAAATGCGGCCCCGGCCCGGCCTCGGCCAGGCAGTCACCCTCGTTGCGCAGCGGACAGGCCTTGAGCGACAGACAGCCGCAGCCTATGCAGCCGTCCAGCTGGTCGCGCAGCTGCACCAGTCCCGCTATGCGCTGGTCGAGCTGGCCGCGCCACTGGACGGACAGCGCCGTCCAGTCGGCCTTGCTCGGCACCTGGTCCGCAGGCAGCAGGCTCAGCACCTCGGCGATCTCGGCCAGCGGCACGCCCATGCGCTGTGCGACCTTGATCACGGCCAGGCGGCGCAGCACGGCACGCGGATAGCGGCGCTGGTTGCCCGGGGTGCGCGCACTCGCGATCAGGCCGCACTTTTCATAGAAGTGCAGCGTGGACACCGCCACGCCGCTGCGTCTGGCCACCTCGCCCACGCCCAGCAGCGCCTGCGCACCGCCGGCCGCTTCCTCACACTGCGCTATCAATTCCATACATGTCCTTGTTGCTGGCGTGTGACCGGCACGCCATGGCCCCAGTTTTTCGGAGGTCTTAGAAAACACTTGACCTCAAGCTTAGTTGAGGTTGAACAATGCCAGCCGGTTCCCCGTAAAAAAACCCGCACTTGCCGGGCCCGGCCGGAACCGTTTGCCCGAAAGACTTCCATGCACAGCACCAGCCACCAAACCTCCGCCCAGCGCCAATATCTGCAGCCCGCCGGCCTTTATGACTGCAGCCCCAACGGCTACACCCATGTGGTCGCCGTGCAGGAGCCGCTGCGCTGGCTGTTCGTCTCCGGCCAGGGCGGCGAGAATGCGCAGGCCGAGCTGCCCGACGACTTTGCGGCACAGGCCGAGCAGGCCCTGGCCAATGTCCGGACCGCTCTGGCCGCGGGCGGCGCCGACATGGGCCATGTGACCAAGCTCAGCGTGCTCATCGTCGACCACAGCCTGGAGCGTTTCGAGCACTGGCAAAGCAGCGTGCGCCAGCACTGGGGCAGCGGCGAGCCCGGCGACCTGCGGCCGCGCTTTCCGGCCTGCACGCTGATTCCCGTGTCCAAGCTGGCCCTGCCCGGCATGCTGATCGAAGTCGAGGCCACGGCGGCCGTCCCCGTCGCTGCCCCCGCTGCGCCGGCGCAGTCCCAGGCCAGCCGCAACACCGTGGCCGCCTGACCTTTTTCCGGAATCCTCGCGCCTCATGACCACCCAGACCGCCCCGCACCCGATTCTTCCGCTCTCCACGCTGCTGCTCATGGCCACGGCCTGCGGCCTCTGCGCGGGAGCCAATTACTTCAACCAGCCGCTGCTGCACTCCATGGCCCTGCATCTGCAGATCAGCGATGCGCAGGCCTCGAGCACCGTGACCATGGCCCAGGTCTCCTACGGCCTGGGCCTGCTGTTCCTCGTGCCCCTGGGCGATATGCTGGAGCGCCGCCGCCTGGTGCTGATACTCATGCTGCTGGCGGCCTGCGGCATGCTGCTCTCCGGTCTCAGCGGCAGGGCCGGCAGCTTTGCGCTGCTGGCCGCGGGCACGCTGATGGCCGGCGTGTTCTCGGTCGCGGCCCAGGTGCTGGTGCCCATGGCCGCCAGCTTTGCCGCCCCGGGCACCAGCGGCCGCGCCGTAGGCCTGGTGATGAGCGGCCTGCTGATCGGCATCCTGGCCTCGCGCAGCGTGGCCGGCATTCTCTCCGACCTCGGCGGCTGGAGCACCGTGTACTGGGTGGGCGCGGTCTGCACCGCGCTCATGGCCGTGCTGCTGGCACGTGCCCTGCCCAAGGCGGCGCCGGCCACCCCCGTGGGCTATGGCGAAGTGATGAAGTCTCTGGGCGAGCTGCTGCGCCAGCACCCGCGCCTGCGCAGCCGTGCGCTGATCGGCGGCACGGGCTTCGCGACGGTGAGCGTGCTGTTTTCCACCATGGCGCTGCTGCTGGCCGGCCCGGGCTTCGAGCTCTCCGACCTGATGATCGGCCTGATCGGCATCGTGGGCATCGCCGGCGCGCTGATGGCCAATGTGGCCGGGCGCCTGGCCGACAAGGGTCTGGAGCAGTCCACCACCCTGGCCGGAGCGGTTCTGCTGCTGCTGGGCTGGCTCTGCCTGTGGCTGGGCGGCACCAGCATCTGGTGGTTTCTGCTGGGCCTGCTGGTGGTCGACGGCGCGCTGCAGGCGCTGCACATCAGCAACCAGAACGTGGTCTACGCGCTCGCTCCCAATGCCCGTTCACGCATCAACGCCGTGTATATGACGACCTATTTCCTCGGTGCCTCGCTGGGTTCGGCCCTGGGCTCCTGGGCCTGGCTGGAACATGGCTGGACGGGCACCAGCCTCATGGGCGGACTGCTGGGTTTGATCACCCTGGGCGTGGTGCTCTGGGACCGGACTCTGCTTGCGGGCTCGCGCCGCTGACCATCGATTCCATAGCCGGCGGCGCTTATCGAACCGCCGCCCCGAAGACAAAAAATCCCCGCAGGGCCGGAATGCTCTGCGGGGATTTTTTGAGACTGGCGGTTTAGACCAGCAGCGCGTTCACACGCTTCACATAGGCCGCGGGGTC
>JAFAIY010000019.1 GCA_019236485.1 Comamonas sp.
ATTCGCGGCCGCGCTCAAGTCCTTTCTGCGCCAGGACCCGGACATCATCATGGTGGGTGAAATCCGGGATCTGGAAACCGCCGATATTTCCATCAAGGCCGCGCAGACCGGCCACCTGGTGCTGTCGACCCTGCACACCAATGATGCACCGACCACGCTCACGCGCATGCGCAATATGGGGATTGCGCCCTTCAATATCGCCTCCAGCGTGATTCTGATCACGGCCCAGCGCCTGGCACGCCGCCTTTGCGCCCAGTGCAAGCAGCCCGCCGATGTGCCGCGCGAGGCCTTGCTGGATGCGGGCTACGACGCAGAGGAAGTGGACGGCAGCTGGGTCACTTACAAGCCCGTGGGCTGCTCCGCCTGCAACAACGGCTATAAAGGCCGCGTCGGCATCTATCAGGTGATGCCGATCAGCGAGGAAATTCAGCGCATCATTTTGCGCGATGGCAGCGCACTGGAAATCGCCGCCCAGGCCAAGGCCGAAGGCGTGCGTTCATTGCGCGGGTCTGGATTGCATAAAGTCAAACTGGGTCTGACCTCACTCGAAGAAGTGCTGGCCGTTACCAACGAGTAAAAAACAGAATTTGTGAGGGAGCGCCATGGCCACAGCAGCGTCCAAGGGTATTAAGGAGTTTGTCTTTGAATGGGAAGGCAAGGACCGCAACGGCAAGATCGTGCGCGGTGAAACCCGTGCCGGCGGGGAGAACCAGATCCAGGCCATGTTGCGCCGCCAGGGCGTCACGCCCTCCAAGATCAAGAAGCGCAGAACCCGCAGCGGCAAGAAGATCAAGCCCAAGGACATCGCCCTGTTCACGCGCCAGCTGGCCACCATGATGAAGGCCGGCGTGCCGCTGCTGCAGTCGTTTGACATCGTGGGACGCGGCAACAACAACCCCAGCGTCACCAAGCTTCTCAACGACATCCGCTCGGATGTGGAAACCGGCACCTCGCTGAGCGCCGCCTTTCGCAAGTTCCCGCTGTACTTCGACAGCCTGTACTGCAACCTGGTCGAGGCCGGCGAAGCCGCCGGTATTCTGGAGTCCTTGCTGGACCGTCTTGCCACCTATATGGAAAAGACGGAGAACATCAAGTCCAAGATCAAGTCCGCACTGATGTATCCGACCTCGGTGGTCATCGTAGCCTTCATCGTGGTGACCATCATCATGATTTTCGTGATTCCGGCCTTCAAGGAGGTGTTCACCTCGTTTGGCGCCGACCTGCCCGCACCCACGCTGATCGTCATGGGCATCAGCGACTATTTCGTGCAGTACTGGTGGCTGATCTTCGGCATCCTGGGTGGTGGCATCTACTTCTTCATGCAGGCCTGGAAGCGCAACGAACGCGTGCAGCAGTTCATGGATCGCACCATGCTCAAGGTTCCTATTTTTGGCGTACTGATCGAGAAATCCTGCGTGGCCCGCTGGACCCGCACCCTGTCGACCATGTTTGCGGCCGGCGTCCCCCTGGTCGAAGCGCTGGACTCCGTAGGCGGCGCCTCGGGCAATTACATCTACCAGAACGCCACCGACAAGATCCAGCAGGAGGTCTCCACGGGCACCAGCCTCACGGTGGCCATGGCCAATGCCAACATCTTCCCCTCCATGGTGCTGCAGATGTGCGCGATTGGCGAGGAATCGGGCTCCATCGACCATATGCTGGGCAAGGCCGCCGATTTTTACGAGGAAGAGGTCGACGACATGGTCGCAGGCCTGTCCAGCCTCATGGAGCCCATCATCATCGTCTTCCTGGGTACCCTGATCGGCGGCATCGTGGTGTCCATGTATCTGCCTATCTTCAAACTGGGTCAAGTGGTCTGATGATTTCCGAAATAGGTTTGCATGCCGGCGTCGGCGGCGTTCTGGGTCTGCTGATCGGCAGCTTTTTGAACGTGGTCATCCACCGCCTGCCGCGCATGATGGAGCAGGACTGGAATGCCGAGGGTGTGCAGTGGGCCGAAGAGCAGAAGAAAAAAGGCGCCAGGATTGAACTGCCGTCGGCCGAAGCCCCCATCACGCTGAGCAGGCCGCGTTCGCGCTGCCCGCATTGCGGCCACCAGATCGCCTGGTACGAGAATATTCCGGT
>JAFAIY010000128.1 GCA_019236485.1 Comamonas sp.
CAAGGTGACTTTCACGGGCTCCACGGCCGTGGGCAAGCAGCTGGCGGCTCTGGCCGGCCTGCACATGAAGCGCTGCACCATGGAACTGGGCGGCCATGCTCCGGTGATCGTGGCCGAAGACGCCGACGTGCAGCTGGCCGTGAAGGCCGCGGGCGCGGCCAAGTTCCGCAATGCGGGCCAGGTCTGCATCTCGCCCACGCGCTTTCTGGTCCACAACAGCGTACGTGAAGAGTTCACCAGCGCCATGGTTGCCCATGCCGAGGCGCTGAACGTGGGCAACGGCCTGGAGAAAGGCGTGCAGATGGGACCGCTGGCCAATCCGCGCCGCGTGACCGCGCTGACCCAGCTGATCCAGAACGCCGAGCAAAGCGGCGCCAAGCTGCTGGCCGGCGGCAAGGCGTTTGGTGATGCGGGCAACTTCTTTGCCCCCACGGTGCTGGCCGACGTGCCTTTGACGGCCGATATCTTCAACCAGGAGCCCTTCGGTCCCGTGGCCGCGATTCGCAGCTTCGACAGGATTGAGGATGCCATTCAAGAGGCCAATCGCCTGTCCTACGGTCTGGCCGCCTATGCGTTCACCCGCTCGCTCAAGACCTCGCACCAGCTGGCACAGGACGTGGAGGCCGGCATGCTGTGGGTGAACCAGCCGGCTCTGCCTTCGGCCGAGCTGCCGTTCGGCGGCATCAAGGACTCGGGCTACGGCTCCGAGGGTGGCCCCGAGGCGCTGGAAGCCTATCTGGTCTCCAAGGCCGTGGCCATGAGCTGCGTCTAACCGCAAGGACCGGCCCCCGTGTGAAGTTGGGGGCCTGGAAAGCAAAGCCGCTGTGTGGTCACAGCGGCTTTTTCATGGGCAGCAGCGATCTGGCCGCGGGCTCAGGCATGGGCATGGGGCGCTGCATGGTGGCCTACGGACAGCACGGCCTGCACGGCCAGCACGGCCACGAAGTTGAGCAGCAGCGCGAACAGTCCCGTGTAGACCGCGAAGCTATGGCCGCCGAGCACGAAGGCATGGACCGGCTTGATGCCATCGGCAAACGCCAGGGCCGTGCCCGCCAGCATGCCCACGGCCCAGCCCGTGAGCAGGGCCGGGGCGCGCAGCCCCTTGTAGAACAGGCCGCAGACCACCGAGGGGAAGGTCTGCACTATCCAGACCCCGCCCAGCAGCTGCAGGTAGAGCGCGAACTGCGTGGGGATGAACAGTATGAACACCAGGGCGCCCAGCTTGACGACCAGCGAAGCCAGCTTGGCCACCTTGGCCTGGCCTTCGGGCGTCACCTCGGGATTCACATAGGCCTTCCAGAAGTTGCGCGTGAACAGATTGGCCGCGCCTATGGACATCACGGCCGCCGGCACCAGAGCACCGATGGCGATGGCCGCGAACGCGAAGCCGCTGAACCACTCGGGGAACAGCGTGGCGAACAGCGCCGGCACCACGTCGTTAGGCGTCTTGATGCTCAGGTGGGCCGCATAGGCCATATAGCCGAGCAGGGCGATCAGGCCCAGCAGCAGGGTATAGGCGGGCAGGAACACCGCATTCTTGCGTATGGTGTTGGCGCTCTTGGCCGCGAAGATGCCGGTCAGCGTGTGCGGGTACATGAATGCCGCCAGCGCCGAGCCCAGGGCCAGCGTCGCATAGGGCAGCATCTGCGCAGGCTCCAGCAGCAGGCCCGTGCTGCCGCCCTTGGCCGCAAAAGCCGTGTTGGCGGCCTGGAACACGGCCGCATAGCCGCCGAGCTTGGCCGGCACCAGCACCACGGCCGCGAGCACCACGATGTAGATCATCAAGTCCTTGACGAAGGCGATCAGCGCCGGCGCACGCAGCCCGGCCGAGTAGGTGTAGAGCGCCAGGATCACGAAGGCCAGGGCCAGTGGCAGCTCTCCCTGCAGGCCCAGGGCCTGGATCACCACCTGCATGCCGACCAGTTGCAGCGCGATATAGGGCATGGTGGCGATCACGCCCGTCAGGGCCACGGCCAGCTCCAGCGTGCGCGAGCCGTAGTGGCCGTAGACCACGTCGGCCGCGGTCACATGGCCGGCCTTGCGGGCCGCCTGCCACAGCCGCGGCATGATCGCGAAGACTATGGGGTAGACCACGATGGTGTAGGGCAGGGCGAAGAAGCCGTAGGCGCCGACCGCATAGACCAGGGCCGGCACCGCGATCACGGTATAGGCCGTGTAGAAGTCGCCGCCCACGAGGAACCAGGTGATCCAGCCGCCGAAGCGCCGGCCGCCCAGACCCCATTCATCGAGATGCTGGGCCGGCGCTGTGGCCCCGCGCTGCCAGCGCGTGGCCACGAAGCCCAGCACCGTGACCAGTGCGAAGAAGAACACGAAGACCGCGAGCGCGGTCCAGTGGATGGTGGCGCCGCTCATGATGTCTGCTCCTCGTCGGACGCGCCGAAATAGTGGCGGTAGACCAGCCAGGTCAGCAGGGCGCTGATGAACACCCAGAGCAGCTGATACCAGTAGAAGAACGGGAAGCCGAACAGCGTGGGCTGTGCATGGTTGTACAGCGGCACGTACAGCAGGCCGATGAACGGCAGAAGGAGCAGCACCCACATGGCGGTTGCCTTTCCACGGATGGACGTTCAATTACTGTACGCCTGCGACAGGCGCCGCGCATCCTCCGCGGAGGCATCAGGGGTATCGCGGCCGCAGGCGGCCGAACCGAGGGGCGCCGGAAAGAAAAAAGCCGCTGCGACAGCGGCTTTTTTGGGGCGATCGCCATCAGGCAAGGCTGGCGGTGCTGGCAAAAAAGCTCTGGTGCGCGCCTATGTCCTGGGCGGCCAGCCGCAATTGCAGAGCTTGCTCGGGCTGGCGCTGCTGTATGCGCCGGGCCACGCCTTGCAGCAGCGGCGCGGCCTTGGCGGGGTCGTCGGGCAACTGCTGCAGTCTTTGCAATGCGCTGCGCACGCCGCGCAAGGTGCTTTCGGATAAGAGCAGGTCATCTTCCAAGGCGTGCAGAATCAGCACGGCCTTGCCTACGCGCAGCGCGGCCAGGCCGCAGTCGGCGGCATCCTGCACGGCGGGAGCGCTGACTTTTTCGGAGGCGCGCACCAGGCGCAGCAGCCGGTGGTAGAGACGGGCGCGCCAGACGCGCACGTCGCGGGCATGCAGCGGTGCGGCAGCCATGTCCTGCAGTTCATGAACCATCATGGCGCGCAGACCGTTGAGCCTGCCTTGCACGGTGATGGGCAGGATGAAGCGATAAGCCGCCCAGCCGGCCAGCGGGCCGGTGACGATGGCGAACGCCATGGACAGGGAGTGGCCCACATCCAGCTGGTAGGGGAAATGCGGCCACAGCGCGAGCAGGATGACCATATTGCAGTCATAGCCCGACAGCATGGTGCGGCGGTGGCTGAACAGCAGCGCGCC
>JAFAIY010000134.1 GCA_019236485.1 Comamonas sp.
AGCCATGCGGAAAACTGGGGCCTGGTGCTGCTGTCGCTGGTGGACATCACGGCGCGCAAAAAGGCGGAAGCCTATCTGGAGTATCTGGGCAAGCATGACGTGCTGACCCAGCTGCGCAACCGTGCTTTCTACACCGAAGAGTTGAATTGACTGTCGCGCAGAGGTCCCTGGGCTCGGTCCCTGATTGCGATCGACATGAATGGTCTCAAGGCCGTCAACGACGAGCATGGCCATGCGGCCGGCGATGCGATGCTGCGCCGCATGGGAGAGGTGCTGACCAAGGCCGTGGATGAGCCGGCTTGCGCGGCGCGTATCGGTGGCGACGAGTTCATGGTGCTGCTGCCGGGTACGGATGAGAGGGGAGCGCTGGCGCTGCAGGAGCGGATTCTGTCCCTGCTGGAGCTGAACAACCAGTTCTATCCCGGGCACAGCCTTCATGTGTCCATGGGCCATGCCAGCGGGCAGGAAGGCTCGTCCGTGGAGGCCATAGTGCAGCGCGCGGATCAGGCGATGTATGCGGAAAAGGCTCGCATCTACCAGACAAAGGAGCGCGACCGGCGTTCGAATGCCGTTTGAAGGCGTCTTCTGCTTGGTAGGAGCCGTTCTCGCCATGCCGGTGAGAGCGGCTTTGAAGCCTACGGGAGAGCCTCCCTGAAAAGCGCGCTCATTCGCGCCTCATCAATGGCCCACCGATGCGGGGCGGTGCACCAGCACCGGGACGTGGGTGTGGGTCAGCACTCTTTGGGTTTCGCTGCCCAGCAGGATGCCGCTGAGGCCCTTGCGCCCATGGGAGGCCATGCAAATCAGATCGCAACTGCTTTCCTGGGCTTGCTTGACGATCGCCTGGTAGATGGAAGCGCTGGTCACGCGCACAAAATCGCAGTGCACGCCTTCCTGCCGTGCGGCCTGTTCCATGAACTGCAAGGCGTTGTCGGCATCCTTGTTGACGCTGCGCTCGAACTCGGCGCTGTTGTAGGTCAGCAAGGCATCTGCGCCATAGATGATGGCGCGGTAATCCGGCATCACATAGAGGCCGGTCACCCTGGCGCCCTGTTCGCGCGCGAGGCACATGCCGGTGCGTACCGCCGCTTCCGACAGTTTGGAGCCATCTGTGGGGATGAGCAGATGTTGGAACATGTTCAATCTCCTGGCGCTGCGTTGTTGCTAATTTATTCCAAGCGTCAGGCATCTTGCAACGTTCGGACAAGAAAAAGCTGCTGAGCCGGTGCTTTCGGGCCTTTGCGTGCAGGACCGCTTCGCACGGCATGGAGATGGGTGTTATTTGGCCGGGGTCGACAGAATGCGGTTCAGTATCTCGCCGGTCGAGTCGATCTCGAACTGCCGCTCGTTCAGCCAGTTGATTTTCAGGCGCCCGTCCGTCTCGAAAAGCTGGGCTCCGGGGCGGATGCAGACGCCATGCGCTGTGGCGACCTCATCGAAATCCTGGTGGACAAGAATGACGTGCAGATTGCCTTCGGCATCCCGGGCCTGTATGCGCTCCATGAGCCTGCGGTATGCACACATGGGCGCTTCCTCTTTGACAGGTGTGTGCGAATGTTTCCACTGTCAGTTATCGAGAACAATCCCCTGTTCAAGGTATTCCCAATATGTCGATCGCCGGAATTTTGGAGCTTGATTTTAAGGGATTTAAAGACGAGAAACCCTTATGCATAAAGCGCTGATAGCTATCAAAACTGATTCTATGTGGGGCTGAATCTGCATCGCCTGGTAGCGAGGGTGAGCTGGTCGATGCTGTGAAACGGCAACTGTCAGGCATCCGGTTGGATGCATTGTTTAGCTGGCGTCGGGAGCAGATGCGATGGAGGGGCTCAAAGCACGGGCCTGCTGCCCGGGCAGCCAGATATGCGGGGCGATTCGGGGCATAATGGCGGCCGGTCATGACAAGCTGCGATGACCGAGGCGAAGCGCGATGCAAACCGCCATAAATCTAGGCTTTGGGAAATCCCTGAAAATCTGGTGAAGCCAAACATCTGCCCGTAGCTCAGTTGGATAGAGCAACAGCCTTCTAAGCTGTGGGTCACAGGTTCGATCCCTGTCGGGCAGGCCATTGGAGCCATATCCAAACAACAAACCCGCTCATGTGAAAACATGGCGGGTTTGGTGTTTGGGGCCTTGCTGTGGAAATTTCCAGGCCTGTGGAATCGCTGCCTGCTCTGCCGCAGGCCCGGTCTTATTCGGCTTCTTCCTCGAACACCACAGAGGGGGCGGCCACCACACGTGCAATATCGGAAGGCGCGGTGATCAGGCTTTTGCTTACATAGCTGTATGGCGTGTCGGGCTCCAGTGCGGCGGTGATCAGATGGGCCTTGGCCTGATTGAGCGATACATAGTAGCTGCCCGCCGGCGCATCGATGGCGCCGCGCGTCAGCACCGGGCTGGTGCTGCGCTGCGCCTGATAGCTGTCGGCCAGCATCTGGCCAGGTTCGGCGATCTGCATGACCTGAACGCCGAGCATGCGCAGGCGCTCTACGGCCTGGCTGGAGCCCGCCGACACCCAGTAGCCGCAGGGGCGCGGCCGGGTCTGGCTGGATTTGAGCGTGAGCGACGAGTTCCAGTCCACGCGGGCCTGCAGCTCCTGGCCGGTATCGGCCTGCAGCATGCTGATGGTGCGCTGCTCGGGCGTTTGCTGGGCCTGAATGGTCAGCGTATTGCGGCAGGCCAGAGAGGCGGTTTCGCGCGTCACAAAGGATTCGACCTGATTCAGGTTGGCCGCTTTTTCCGCCGTGGTGCGCAAGGCGCTGGTGGCTGCCGTCACCAGGCTGTGTACGCGGCGCTGGATATGCAGACGGCCCAGGTCCGAGCCGCGGCTGGAGATGAGCACCGCCGCCGCATTCTTGAGGCTGCTGGAGTTGTCCAGGGTGTCGGCCGTCAGGCTGGCCATGGACAGGGACTTGTCATCGGGCGCAGAGCTGGTTTTGTAATACCACTCGTTGCTCAGGCCGGACTGGCTCAGCGCATTGCGCATGGGCTCGGCAAACCATTCGCGGGCCGCCTTGTTCACGAATTCATGGGCGTTGGCGGTCGCGGCCGGCTGCAGCAGCACGTCATAGCGCTGAACGGCCCGGAATTTCTGCAGGAATATGCCGCCCGCCGCAAATTCGCGCAAGTCCATCACCGCCGCTGGCCGATAGTTCCGGATCAGCTGGGCCAGGGCCTGGGCTTCGGGAGTGCTGAGCGTCAGGTGGTCGTGGACGAGGTCGGTTCCGTCCGCGGTCAGCCGGCTTGCGGTTTCCGCCGCATCGGGGTTCGCGCGGGGCACGATGATGATGTTGATCTGCTGCAGCAGTGGCGCCAGCAGGCCGCCGCGGCCGAGTTCCTGGGCGACGATGAGCAGGGCTTCGGCACCGGCGGGCTCGTCACCGCGCTGCTGGCCTACCAGCAGGACCGTGGGCTTGCCATTGCCGTTCAGTACCGTGGCCTGGGTGCCGGAGGCCTGGGCCGCGATCAGGGCAGGGATGGGCAGGCCGCGCTGCGAGTTGCCGATGCTGATGCTGTCCAGGTGCTGGCCGCTGCCGGCCTTGCCGGACAGTGTCTGCAGCCAGGCTTCCACCTCGGCTTGCGTGGTGAACTGCCGACGGTCGTCCCTCAGGCCCGGTGTGTCATAGCGCGTGCTGGGGTCGGGAAAACGCGCTTCGATGACCGGGTTGTAAGGCAGGGGCGTGAGCTGCGGTGTCCGGGCCACGGGCTGGCTGACGGCGACCGGCGTGGCCGGCACGCTCGGGGCCGGTACGGTCTGGCTGGTCTTGAGCGGAGCCGGCGCTGAAACACCGGTCCAGGGCGGCAGCTGCACATTGGCGCAGGCCGTCAGCAAAGCGGCGGCACCCACGGCCGTGAGCTTGAGCATACCGCCGGCCCAGGAAGAGGGCGCAGGCACAGCACGAGGGGACACGGATGTGGGTAGAAAAATCATGGTTTCGATACGAATAGAAAAAGAATACGCCCGAAATGGCTGGCACAAGCTTCGCACATTCTGGGTGGATGTTAGGGCTGCTGGCTTGCGCTCGGCTGTCGGCCAAGCGGAGGTCGGAAAGACAGAAGGGCTGCATCGCAGCCCTTCTGTGGAGAGGCTCAGCCCCTCTGTTGCCTATCAGCGGCCGTAACCGCCGCCAAAGCCTCCGCGGTTTCCGCCACGGTTGCCGCCGCCAAAACCGCCACGGCCACC
>JAFAIY010000237.1 GCA_019236485.1 Comamonas sp.
GGCCCGGGTCCACCAGCACCTGGTACTGCTTGACATAGCCGCCTTGCGAGTTGATCTCGGCCACGCCGGGAATGGAGCGCAGCAGCGGCCGCGCCACCCAGTCCTGGATGGTGCGGCGCTCGGTCAGCTCGGCCTGGGTCAGCGCGCTCTGGCCGTCATCGGGGTGGTCCAGCGTATACTGATAGACCTCGCCCAGGCCCGTGGACACCGGGCCCAGCACCGGCACAATGCCCTCGGGCATGCGCGGCGTGACCTCGATCAAGCGCTCGGTGACGAGTTGGCGCGCGAAGTACACATTGCTCTCGTCGGTGAAGACCAGCGTGATGATGGACAGGCCGCTCTTGTTGAGCGAGCGCATCTCGACCAGCCCCGGCAGGCCGGTCATGGAGATTTCCAGCGGCACGGTCACAAAGCGCTCGATCTCCTCTGGAGAGCGGCCCGGTGCTTCGGTGGCAATCTGCACCTGCACATTGGTCACATCGGGGAAGGCATCGACCGACAGCTTCATGGCGGCGCGCAGACCGAAGCCGCACATCACCAAAGCCAGCACGATCACCACCAGCCGCTGCGACAGCGCGGCGCGAATCATGGAGCTGATCATGGGCTTACTCCAGCTCGGCGCGCTTGCGCTCGTTGTTCAGGTGGAAAGCGCCGTCCACCACGATTTGCGCACCTTCGCCCAAGCCCTTGAGCACGGGACGCTGGCCGCCGCTGGCCACGCCCAGCTCCACCGGAGTCAGGCGATAGTGGTTCTCGGCCTTTTTCACGTAGACATGGTCCTTGTCGTTCTCGCGCACCACGGCGGCCGCGGGAATGGCCAGCGTCTTTTCCATGCGGCCCAGGATCTTCATGGTGGCCAGCATCTGGGGCTTGAGCGCCCCGTCCTTGTTGTCCACCTGGGTGCGTATGGTCACCGTGCGCGTGTCGGGCGCCACGGTGTCGCCCACATAGATGATCTTGCCGGAGATCGGCGCCTCTTCCACCGACAGGCCTAGCGCTGGCACGTCGATCTGCACGCCCTGGCCCACCTGCACGCTGCGTGCCATCTGCTCGGGCAGGGCTCCCACCACCCAGACCTCGGAGAGATCGGCCACGGTGAACAGGGGGTCGCCGGGCTGAGCCACCTGGCCCTGGCTGACCTGGCGCTCGATCACGATGCCGGCCGAGGAGGCCGTGATGGCTGCATTGGGCGCGACACTGCCCTGGCCGCGCAGACGCGTCAAGGCATCGCCGGACAGCCCCATGAGCTTGAGCTGGTCGCCCGCGGCGCGCAGCTCGGCATGGGCGATCTGCACCTCCGACTCGCGGCGTTGCAGCTCGGCGGAGCCGATCACATCGGCCGCGATCAGCTGGCGCGCGCGCTCCGCCGAACGCTCGGCGAGCGCCGCATTGGCGCTGGCGCGCATATAGGCCAGCTGGGCCGTGGTCAGCTCGGGACTGGCCACACGCGCCAGGATCTGGCCGGGCTTGACGCGGTCGCCGGTCTCGGCCAGCACTTCGGTCACGCGACCGGTAACGGCTGCACCTATGCGCGTGACCTTGCGCTCATTGGCCTCGATGCGGCCCGCGATCTCCTGCACCGAAGCCATATCGGCCAGCGCCACCGGAGCGGTCCTGAAGTTGCTGGCCATATCAGCCGAGACCAGCACTTCCATGGGGTCGAGTTCGGCCCGGCTCTCGGCGGCTGCCGGCACCGCGGCCTCATGCTTGCCGCATGCGCTCAAGCTCAGCGCTATCAGGCCGGCCGCAGCCAGGGACAGGACCAGGGTGGCGGGACGATTGCGGCCCGCCGAAAAAGAGATGTGTTGGGAGGACATAAAAATATGTGAAACAGATGGGACGAGGGTGAAATAGCGCACGGCATCCCCCCTCAGATGGCGGCCTCGGCATAGCGGCCGGCCAGAAAGTCCAGCTCGATGCGGGCCGACTGCAGCTGGTAGCGGGCCTCCAGCAGATCGGCGCGCACGGTGCGCAGCACCCGCTGGGCATCGAGCACGTCCAGAATTCCGCGCTCGCCAAAGCGGTAGGCAGCCTCGGCCACGCGCAATGCCGACTCGGCTTCGCGCACCGCACCCTCGCTCAAGGCCTTGGTGCGCACCTGGGCCATCTCCAGCACCTTGCGGGCCTGCTGCATCTGCTGCTCAAGCTCGGCCCTGCGCCCCTCGAGGCGCAGGCGCGCGCGCTCGGCCTCCGAAGCAGCCTCGTCGATGGGACCGCGGCGCTGATCGAACAAGGGGATCTGCACCGTCACGCCCAGGGTGTGGTTGCGTATATCGGGCTCGCGGGTCTGGGCATAGCGCAGCTCCAGCCCGGGCCAGCGGCCGGCCTTGGCACCCTGCCTCTGGGCCTCGGCCCGCTCCACCTCGGACTGCAGCTGCAGCAGCTCGGGATGGGTCTGCGAGACCAAGCTCTGCAGCTTCGCCTGGTCCACGCCGTCTTGCAGGGACAGCGCCAGATCGAAGCGCGTCGGCAGATGGCCCGCGGCCAGGCGATTGAGCGTGAGCTGGGACTGCTCCACCAGCAGCTTCGCCGTCTGCTCCTGCTGGCGTGCATTGATCAGCTCCGCATCCGCCTTGATGATTTCGTAACGCGCGGCCTCGCCGCTGGAGACGCGCACGCGCACACGTTCGTGCACCTGCTCCAGCAGCTTGACGGCGTCATGCGCGGCCTGGGCCTGGGCCTCGCGCAGCACCACCTCATAGGCCTTGAGCTTGACCTGGGCCACCAGCGCATTGCGCGCTGCCGCGATCTGGTGCACCGATGCGCGCTGCCCCGCCTGCGCGGCCTCGACGCGGGCGCTGCGCAGCGCGGGCATCTCTATGGGCACAGAAATGCCCATGCTCTGCACGCTGCCGGGTGTGGCCGATGCCAGCCGCGCCTTGTTGTCCCCGCGGCTCCATTCCAGCTTGGGATTGGGCAGGGCCGCGGCACTGACGACGGCCGCCTGGGCCGTCACGCTGGACTGCTGTACCGAGCGCAGCTCGGGATTGTTGTCGAGCACGGTCTGCACCAGCTGCGCGAGACTCAGCCTGGGCTGGCCCGGGCCGGCATGCAGGCTGGCTGCGGCGCTGGCAACGGCCGCGGAATCCTCGGCCTGCTGGGCCTGAGCGCACAGGCCTGCGCTCAGACAAAGCCCAAACACTGCAATTTTCGCCAGGCGCGGCGACGGGGCGCCACCCTGCGCACCGGTTCTGGTCGGCAGAAAAGCCGACACCATGGTTCTATAGGACATGGAACACAGCTGCCTTCTTGGGGCAGAAAAAGTGAGAAAAGTGGATTCGCTGCAGGCATGACGCCGCGGCAAGAGCGCGGCCTATGCCGGAATGTGAGCAGCTGCGCCCGATGGCGAAGCCGCCTGTCGTGCGCCAACGGGCCAAGCCATGGCAAGCACATCCGGGCCAGTCAGGCCAGGACGCAGACAGGGATCAGGAGATAACGCTCAGCGTGCAGACCTGAGGCCGCAGGGTCTCAGGCGCGCTGGAGCTGGCCTGCCCAAGGCAGGCCCATACTGGGCGGACGCAACATGCTCTCCGGCCAGGGGAAGGTGGGATGCGCCACATGCGCTTGTGGAGGCACCCAGAGAGGGGCTACGCCGACAGCAACGGCTTCGGGCGGCCCAAACAGTTCATTGCGATCCTCTTGCGCCGTATTCACTTCGGCGGCGCGGTGCGGACGGTGGATGGAGAACTCCACCGTATCCTCGTCCACGTCTTCTTCGAATTCCTGCAGCACATCCACGCCGTACTCCCGCGGTTCGGCAGCCGGCGTGTATGCCATGGCCACCGCATCCTGCGCGGGCCACATGACGGCAATCTGCACGCCCACGATGGCGGCAAACAGCAGCAGTGACAGCAGGAAAGACGATGCCGGGCGCATGAGACAAAAGCGTGGTTGAAACAGGCTGCGACGTGAATGGAATGCGAGCATCAAACCTGACGGTAGATGCAGACAGGATGGTGTCCATGTCTGTGACAAAAGTTCCCTAAATGGAAAAATTTCGTCATGTTTTCGCAGAGATGTGAACGATAGCCTATCGCCATAGCACTTGCATGGCAAGGGTATCTTGCTAGAAAGTCAGGAGCATGCAAGCCCAGGCCAAAAACAAAAAAGCCATTCGTTTGCACGAATGGCTTTGCTGAATCTGGCGGAGTGGACGGGACTCGAACCCGCGACCCCCGGCGTGACAGGCCGGTATTCTAACCAACTGAACTACCACTCCTGGCAGGAAGCTTTGCTCACTACT
>JAFAIY010000295.1 GCA_019236485.1 Comamonas sp.
CAGACTCCGCCCGAGGATGCGCCATTCGGCGATCCGCGCACCGAAGACTGATAGCCTCCCCAAAAAGAAGAGCGCCTTGCGCTGGATAGATCTGCGATTCGAGCCAATCAAAGCTCAAGATCCAGATATATCCAGCGCAAGGCGCTCTTGATTCACAAGCAGGCGTGGCTTCAGGGCTTGGGCTGCTGCGCCTCGTAATAGTTCTGATCGAAAGCCAGGCCGCGCTCCTCGCTCAGCCACTGCAGCACGGGGTAGGCACCGGGCAGCACCGGATGCACCTCCAGCGGCAGCTGCTGCCAGGCCATCTGCTGGCCTTCGCGCATTTCAAACTCACCCGACCACTCGGTCACCTTGCACCAGTGCAGGCGCACCAGCGCATGCGGATAGTCATGCTCGGTCACCTTCCAGGGCTGGGCCCGGCCGATGCTCACGCCCAGCTCCTCGACCAGCTCGCGGCGCAGGGCCTGCTCCACGCTCTCGCCCTCTTCGAGCTTGCCGCCGGGAAACTCCCAGTAACCCGCATAGGGCTTGCCGACGGGTCGGCTGGAAATCAGCAGCGCGCCATCGAATTCGCGCAGCAGCACGCCCACGGCCACTTCCGTGTGCTTGCGTGCGGGTTGCGCCATGTTTTCAGCAGTCACTTCCACCATTTCTTCCTTCACTCCAGGTCCGCCTCCTCGGCCAGGCCCTGGACATCCTCTATACGTGCGCTGCCGCCCGCGGGACGTTCGGCACGGCCCGCATAGTCGCGCGCAAACTGATGGGCCACGCGGCCGCTGCGCGAGCCGCGTTCCAGCGCCCAGACCAGGGCCTCGGGCCTGGCGGCTTCCACGGCCGCCGCCTCCAGGCCCAGCGCCGACAGCCACTGGGCCACCACGCGCAGATACTCGTCCTGGCTGAAGGGGTAGAAGCTCACCCACAGGCCAAAACGCTCGGACAGGGAAATCTTCTCTTCCACCACCTCGCCGGGATGGATCTCGCCGTTCTCGCCTTTTTGCTGGGCCAGGTTGTCCGTCATGTACTCGGGCAGCAGGTGGCGGCGGTTGCTAGTCGCATAGACCAGCACATTGGGCGTGGCCGCGGAAACCGAGCCGTCCAGAATCGACTTCATGGCCTTGTAGCCGGGCTCGCCCTCTTCAAAGCTCAGATCGTCGCAATAGATGATGAACTTCTCGGGCCGGCCCGCCACCACATCCACGATATCGGGCAGATCGGTCAGATCCGCCTTGTCCACCTCGATCAGGCGCAGGCCTTGCGGCGCATAGCTGTGCAGACAGGCGCGGATCAGCGACGACTTGCCCGTGCCGCGCGCGCCCGTGAGCAGCACATTGTTGGCGGTGCGCCCTTGCACGAACTGCTCGGTGTTGCGCGCGATCTTGTCCTTCTGCACATCGATGTTCTGCAGATCGGACAGCTGCATGGCGCCCACATGGCGCACGGGCTCGAGCACGCCGCAGCCGTTGGCACGCTTGCGGTAGCGCCAGGCAATCGCCTGGCTCCAGTCGGCAGGCGCTTGCAGCGGCTGGGGCAGCACGGACTCTATGCGCTGCATGAGTTGCTCGGCGCGCTCCACCAAACGCTCCAAAGGATTCATCACATCTTGCACGACCGGATCTCCATCTATTTTTATAGCTTCCAGCGCTTGGTATTTCTTGATTTCAAGGTCAAAAGCAATCAAAACCGAATACAGACAAGCGCAAGAAGCTTCTTAAATTGCAGCCCACGCGATCGGCTGCGCGGCATAAAACTGGCACAAGCCAAGCCAGAGATACCGAGCAAGCGCCGCCGCGCGGCGAAGGTATCGTCCCCTCCCGATGCAGTGCATCGAGAGAGGGGAAGGCGCAAAGCGCCTCAGGGGGTGATTACGACCTGTAATCGGCGTTGATGGTCACATATTCGTGGCTGAGGTCGCAGGTCCACACGGTTTGCGCCGCATCGCCACGGCCCAGGGCCACGCGCACCGTGATCTCCTGCTGCTTCATCACGCGCTGGCCGTCTTCTTCACGGTAGGAAGGGTTGCGGCCGCCATCGACGACCACATGCACATCGTCCAGATACAGGTCGATCTTGGTCTGGTCCAGATCGGCAATGCCCGCATAGCCCACGGCGGCCAGAATGCGGCCCAGGTTGGGGTCGGAGGCAAAGAAAGCCGTCTTGACCAGGGGCGAGTGGGCGATCGAGTAGGCCGCGAGACGGCACTCTTCCTCGTTCTTGCCGCCCTCCACCTTCACGGTGATGAACTTGGTTGCACCCTCGCCGTCGCGCACAATGGCCTGGGCCAGTTTCTGCGCCACTTCCAGCAAGGCTGCCTTGAGCTGCTTGCCTTCGCTGCTCGTCAGCGAGCCGATCTGCGCATTGCCGGCCTTGCCGGTGGCGATCAGCACGAAAGAGTCATTGGTGGAGGTATCGCCATCGATGGTCACGCGATTGAACGAGCCGTCGGCCAGTTCCTTGACCAGAGGCTGCAGCAGCTCGGGAGCAATCGCCGCATCGGTGGCCAGAAAGCCCAGCATGGTCGCCATATTGGGGCGGATCATGCCCGCGCCCTTGCTGATGCCGGTGATGGACACGGTCTTGCCGCCCAGGTTCAGGCTGCGGCTGAAGGCCTTGGGCAGGGTGTCGGTGGTCATGATGCCTTCGGCGGCCGTGGCCCAGTTGTCGGCCTTGGCCGCGGCAATGGCCTTGGGCATGCCGGCCACGATGCGGTCCACGGGCAGCTCTTCCATGATCACGCCCGTGGAGAAAGGCAGAATCTGGCCGGGTTTCAGGTCCAGCTCCTTGGCCAGTGCATCGCAGGTGGCACGCGCATTGGCCAGGCCAGCGGCACCCGTGCCCGCATTGGCATTGCCGGTATTGACCACCATGGCGCGGATGGCCGTGCCGGCGCTCAGATGCTCGCGGCAGACCTGAACCGGCGCGGCGCAGAAACGGTTTTGCGTGAACACGCCGGCCACCGCCGTGCCCTCATCGAGCAGGAACACCGTCAGGTCCTTGCGATTGGCTTTGCGCACACCGGCTTCGGTGACGCCGATGCGAACGCCATTGATCGCCAGCAGATCGGCGGCAACGGGAGCGGAAAGATTCACGGACATTGCAATGTTCCT
>JAFAIY010000325.1 GCA_019236485.1 Comamonas sp.
TATCACAATCTGCTGCGCATGTGGGCCGAAGCATGAGCAGCGCAGCACTCAATGCCGCGGGCCGCCCGGTCGCTGCGCCGCTGCAGCGCGTGCCGGCCGGCATGGGCTCGCTGGCCGACTATGCGCATCTGGCCCGCGAACATATGGAAGCCCATGCCTGGGCGCATCTGGAGAGCGGCGCCGACCAGAATCTGAGCCTCGCACACAACCGCCAGTCCTTCGACAGGCTGCGGCTTTGCCCGGAGCCCTTGGCCGACCTGTCCCAGGCCAGTACGTTGGGCAGCATCTGCGGCCAGGGGCTGCAATGGCCGCTGCTGCTGGCTCCCGTGGCCTACCAGCGACTGGCGCATGGCGACGGCGAACTGGCCACGGCCCGAGCGGCCATGGCCATGCGCACGGGCATGGTGGTCAGCACCCTGTCCAGCTATACGCTGGAGGAAATTGCCCAGGCCGCCGGCGCCGCCACGCGGGAGCTGGGGCGCAGCGGCCCGCTGTGGTTCCAGCTCTACCAGCAGGCCAGCCGCGAGCACAGCCTGTCGCTGATCCGACGCGCCGAGGACGCCGGCTACCAGGCCCTGGTCTGGACCGTAGATGCGCATATCAAGCGCTCCTCCTATCCGCTGCCGCCCGGCGTGGAGGCCGCCAATCTGCGCGGCCTGCCCCAGCAGCGCCAGAGCGGCGATCTGATGAGCGAGCAGATCCTGTTCGGCACCGAGCTGGCGCGCAGCGCCCCCACCTGGGACGATCTGGCCTGGCTGCGCCAGCAGACCCGGCTGCCGCTGATCGTCAAAGGCCTGCTGTCGGCGCGCGCGGCCGCCAGGGCCGTTGAGCTGGGCGCCGATGCCGTCGTGGTCTCCAACCACGGTGGCCGCGTGCTCGACGGCGTGGTTTCGCCCCTGGAGGTGCTGCCGGCCATGCGCGCGGCGGTCCCTGCACATGTGCCACTGCTGCTGGACAGCGGCGTGCGCTACGGCACCGACATGCTCAAGGCGCTGGCACTGGGGGCCAGCGCCGTCATGCTGGGCCGCCCGCAGATGCACGGGCTGGCCGTGGCCGGCATGGCCGGGGTCGCGCATCTGCTGTATCTGTTGCGCGCCGAGTTCGAGCTCGCCATGGCGCAGACGGGCTGTGCGCAGCTCTCCGACATAGGGCCCGAGGTCTTAACCATTCGCTGATTGGGTGTTCTGCGAGCACACACATTGCAAATGCGATGGATTCGCATTTATAATCTCGCTATCACCTCAATAGCCAGCCACAACTGCCTGTAGCCATGATCGTCTGTGTATGCCGCCGGGTTTCTGACCGAGAGATAGCACGCCACGCGCATGCGGGCATGAGCTTTGATGAAATCCAGTTCGAATTGGGTGTCGCCACGCAATGCGGACGCTGCGAAAGCTGCGCTCGCGATGTGGTGGCGCAATGCTGCTCCAGCCACCCGATCGCGGCCATCCACAACGAATCACACGCCAGCGCTGCTGCGCAGACGGTTCAGCTTGCCGCCAACATCCTGGAAAGCAAAGCATGGCCCACCTCACCGTCCTCTCAGCCGTCGTCGGCAGCCTGATTCTCGTGATGGCCTGCACCTGGTGGATTCTGCGCGACTGATGTCATCGCGTTTGCGTACACTGCTTCGATAGCCAGCGCTTTTCGCTCCTGATTCCAGCCAGCGCTGCTTGCCTTTCTCGCTTCTATGTCCCAGTCTGATCGATTTGCCCCTGCCAACGGCCCCGGCCGCAATATGGCAGTGGCCGGCGCTGTGCTTGTCGTGCACGCTGCGGCCCTGTGGGCCATGCAGCATGGTCTGGCACAGCAAAACCCGCCCGAGCTGGTAGTCCCTGCCAGCGTGATTGCCGAGTTCGTGGCCCCGCCGGCGCCCGAACCCAAGCCACCGGCTCCGCCCCCGCCGGCCCCTCCGGCTCCCGCGCCCAAACCTCAGACCAAGCCCCAACCCAAGCCCGAGGTCCAGAAGGCGCCGCCGCTGCCCAAGGCCATCAAGGACCCTACGCCCGTACCCACGGCTCCGCGCGGCAGCACGGAAGACAGCGACAGCAAGCCGGACAAGACACCGCCCGCACCTGCTGCGCCCGTGGCCGCACCCGCGCCTCCCGCGCCACCGGCACCGCCCGCACCTCCCAAGATAGAGCAGCCCTCCAGCAACGCCGCCTATCTGAACAACCCCGCCCCCGCCTATCCTTCGGTGAGCAAGCGCATGGGCGAGCAAGGCAAGGTCCTGCTGCGCGTCTACATCAACGAGCAGGGCCAGCCCGAAAAGGTCGAGATCAAGCAGTCCAGCGGCTATGACCGCCTCGATGAGACGGCCATCAACACCGTACAGCGCTGGAAGTTTGTGCCCGGCAAGCGCAACGGCATTGCCGAAGCCATGTGGCACATTGTTCCCATCAACTTTGTTCTCAAATAAATCCGCAGTTTTCAGGAGTACCCATGGAATCCCAATTCGGCATTGCCCACGTCTGGACACAGGGCGACTTCGTCACCCGTGCCGTGGCCATCATCTTGCTGGCCATGTCGGTGGCCTCTTGGCTGGTCATCATCATCAAGGCCCTGGATATCGTGAAATTCAAGAAGTACGCCACGAGCTCGCAGGACTTCTGGCATAGCACGGACCTGGCCTCGGGCCTGGAAATGCTGGGCCACGACAAGGCCAATCCCTTCCGCTTCATGGTGATCGAAGGTCGCGAAGCCACGGCCCACCACCGCAAGACCAGCGCCCATCTGCACGACACCCTGGACATCAGCGACTGGGTCACGCGCTGCCTGCGCAACGGCATCAACGAATTCACGGCCCGCCTGCAGTCGGGCCTGGCCATCCTGGCCTCGGTGGGCTCCACCGCCCCCTTCATCGGCCTGTTCGGCACGGTCTGGGGCATCTACCACGCGCTGGTGGCCATCGGCATGTCGGGCCAGTCCTCCATCGACAAGGTGGCCGGCCCCATCGGCGAGGCCCTGATCATGACGGCCCTGGGCCTGGCCGTGGCCATTCCCGCCGTGCTCGGCTACAACGCCCTGGTGCGCGGCAACAAAAGCATTCTCAACGCCCTCAACAGCTTTGCCCACGACGTCCACGCCTACTTTGTGACCGGCGCCCGCGTATCGGTGGACGGCCAGGTCTCGGGCAACGTCCTGCCCCTGAAGAAAGGCGCTTAAGCCATGTCATTCGGAACCATGGACGACGAGGGCAGCGACGAGGTGATGAACGAGATCAATATGACGCCCCTGGTGGACGTCATGCTGGTGCTGCTCATCATCTTCATCATCACCGTGCCCGTGATGAAGCATTCGGTCAATGTGGACCTGCCCCGCGCCACCAACCAGCCCGAGGACGCCAAGCCCGCGACCGTTCAGCTGGGCATCACGGCGGACGGCAAGTATTCCTGGAACGGCCAGGCGGTCAGCGACGAGCAGCTCGAGACCAATCTCCAGGCCGAGGCCGCCAAGGAGCCCCAGCCCGATCTGCATATTCGCGGCGACAAGGAGGTGCGCTACGAACGCGTGGCCCAGGCCATGGCCGCCGCCCAGCGCGCGGGCGTCAAGAAGATCGGCTTCGTGACCGACCCCAGCAAATAAGAGCCGCTAACACAACCCTTGATACGTCGTTGCTTCGCCTTGTCGTACTTCTGTACTGCCCGCGGCTTCGCGCCTCGTCTCAACCGCAAACCTTCGGTTTGCTGGGTCGTGTTAGCCGCTCTAAGCGGGTTCAGCCCCTACCTGCAACAACGGCCCATGACGGGCCGTTTTTTTATGGCTGTCAGCCATGAGAAAACACCCTCCCGGCCTTGGTGTGCCTGCGCTGACCGCTTCTCTTTCTCAGGCTCCGAACCGGACACCGGCCGTCGCACGGCACAAAAAATATCCGCCATTTCAGCCTCTATCGCTTGCATTTTAATTGAGAATGGTTATCATTAGCAAAAATTCAAATGCAAGGAATCATCGGCATGTCTGCACCGCTTGTCGCGAACTCACAGCCACACCGCGCCATGGAGATGGCCGCCCCCACATCCACGGAGCCTGCTGCCGCGGCCTCCGGCCACCATCTGGACAGCGCGCTGCTGCTCATGGGCCAGAAGGCCGTGACCATTGTGCACAACGGCACGCCCTACAGGCTGCAGGCCACGCGGCTGGGCAAGCTCATCCTGACCAAGTAAAGCGTTTCATCGTGGGGCGACACCGCAAGTGTCGTATTCGCCAGCCAAGGTGGCTGTAGAGCGTCAGCCCTCTCTGTCGCTCACACCCCGGTAGCCACGCGTTTTTTCTCACCGCTCACCACCAAAAGCAAAACCCCTGCACGCAGAACGCGGCAGGGGTTTGTCTTGAGCTCTGCCGAAAGGCAGAGCTGGGGCAATTACAGGCCCAGGGCGGCGATACCGGCCTTGGCGACCTGTGCGTCCTCATTGGCCTTCACGCCGGACACGCCCACGGCACCCAGGCACTGGCCATCCTTGACGATGGCCACGCCGCCTTCGAGCAGACCGTCGACAAAAGGCGCGCTCAGGAAAGCGGTGCGGCCGTTGTTGATCATGTCCTCGAAAGCCTTGGTGTCCTTGCGGCCGATGGCGGCCGAGCGGGCCTTGGCGGGTGCGATATGCGAGGAAATCGCGGCAGCGCCATCCAGACGCTGCAGCCACAGCAGGTGGCCACCATCGTCGACGATGGAGATCGTCACGGGCCAGCCGTTCTTCAGGGCCTCGGCTTCGGCGGCCGCGGCAATGGCTTTCACGTCGGCCAGTTCGAGTTCGTGCTTGGTCTTCATAAAGGTACAAGGCTCCGTTGGATTTTCAATGTGGCAAGCATATTCTGTACTTTGTAGGCAAAAGTGGGTCGCATGTGAAAAACATTCGATCCTAAAACTGCTGCATTGCAACGGGGTATTGCAAAGGCTTCTCAACACCCCCACCTAGAATGACAATGTTTGCACACACAATTTCTGAAGGAGGAATGGCCACATGAACGAACAAGTCACCACACTGGGCTCTGCGGGCTACGGTGTCTCGCAGCAAGAGCGCAACCGTGTCTTGCGCAATACCTACTGGCTGCTGGCACTCAGCCTGATTCCCACCGTGCTGGGCGCTTGGCTGGGCGTGGCCACGGGCATCACGGCATCGCTGCGCGGCGCCGTGGGCCTGATCGTGTTCATGGTCGGCGCCTTCGGCTTCATGTTCGCGATCGAGAAGACCAAGAACAGCGCCGCCGGCGTGCCCGTGCTGCTGGGCTTCACCTTCTTCATGGGCCTGATGCTGTCGCGCCTGATCGGCATGATTCTGGGCTTCTCCAACGGCACGCAGCTGATCATGACGGCCTTCGCCGGTACTGCTGGCGTGTTCTTCGTGATGGCCATGCTGGCCACCGTGATCAAGCGCGACCTATCGGGCATGGGCAAGTTCCTGTTCGTGGGTGCCCTGGTGCTGATGCTGGGCTCCATCATCAACATCTTCGTGGGCTCCACCGCGGGCATGATGGCCATCTCCATGCTGGCCATCGGCATCTTCTCGGCCTATATGCTGTACGACCTCAAGCAGATCATTGACGGCGGCGAGACCAACTACATCAGCGCCACGCTGGCCCTGTACCTGGACCTGTTCAACGTGTTCCAGAGCCTGCTGGCCCTGCTGGGCATCATGGGCGGCGAGCGCGACTGAGCGCCGGCCCTAGCCAAACCAAAAGGAGTGCCCAGGCACTCCTTTTTTTATTTAGCATTCGGTTCATGAAAAAAATCCTGAGCTTTGTGCTTGCCGCGGCGGCCATCTCTCTTGCAAACGCGGAGCCCGCGGCAGACCCGGCTTTCGGGCGCTATCCGGCACAGGCGTATCAGGGCCAGGTCCAGCTGCCCGATTTCAAGGGCCGGGACAGGTCGTTCGCCATGTTCAGAACCCGCATCGGCGATGGCATGAAGAATGGGGTCAACTTTGCCGGCCATCTGGCCATCATCGAGATCGGCTGCGGCACGGGTTGCCGCCAGGTGTTCGCGGGCGATGTGTCCACCGGAAGGGTTTATCGCTCTCCCGCCAGCGGCGAGGAGTACGCTTCCCTGGCGCTGAGCTTTAGACCCGACAGCAGGCTCATCAAGGCCCACTGGGAAAATTACGAAAACGATCAATGCCTGGAGGAAAGCTTCGTCTGGGAGCGCCACCGTTTCACCAGCCAGGGCCGCAAAATACTGGGCAATGGCGAGTTCTGCCGCGAATCCTGACGCAGGCCGGGCTCCAGCAGTTTTTTTCACGCCAGGCCTCAACATCCGCCCGGAACTGCCGATACAGGAGACAAGATGAAGCCAAACCACCTGCCCCGCCTGCTTGCCGTCGCCCTGCTCCCCCTGGTGCTGGCGGGCTGCAAGATTGAAGACATCCCGGGTCTGGGTCCCGATCCGCGCGCCGTGGCGCGCGAGGCCGAGGCCAAGGCCGTAGGCGGAGCCTGCCGCCACGCCATGCGCGGACTCGAAGACTGCTATACCCTGAACCCCAAGTCTCCCAAGTCCCTGGTGTTCGCGGGCTGGAAGGATATGGACGAATACATGCGCGCCAACAAGATCGAAGGCGTGCCCTCCGTGCTGGGCCAGAACGCCCCCGAAAAACGCGGCAGCACCGAAGCCGACAGCGGCCGCAACCGCAGCTAAGCCCCGCCCAGCCCCAAAACAAAAGCCGTGTGTGCGCCAGCACCACGGCTTTTGTTTTGATGGCGCCGGACCGGCGCCGGGCTTGCTTAGTCCGCGCGCTCGAACACGGCCATGCTTTCCACATGGGCCGTATGCGGGAACATATTGACCACGCCGGCGGCCACGCAGCGGTAGCCGGCCTGGTGCACCAGCAGGCCCGCATCGCGCGCCAGCGTGGCGGGGTTGCAGCTCACATAGACGATGCGCTTGGGGAACTGCCAGCCCTCCTGGCCCTCGGGCAGCGGCGGCAGCAGATCCGGCTGCTCTTCGCTGGCCACGCCGACCTGCTTGGCGCCGATGCGGATCTGGTGGATGTCGGCCAGGGCCTTGGACAGCGCAAACGCACCTTCGCGCGGGGGATCGACCAGCCACTTGTCGGCATTGCCGTCGGCGATCAGCATGGCCGGCGTCATCTCGAACAGATTGCGCGCCACAAAACCCGTGGGCGCCAGCTTGTCGCTCTCGGCGCGCTGGGCGTTGTTGGCCGCATAGTTCTCGTGCGAGCGCTTGACCAGGGTTTCCGAGCCCTCGATGCCCAGCACCTCGCGCGCCATGGTGGCGATAGGCAGCGTGAAGTTGCCCAGGCCGCAGAACCAGTCGATCACGCGCTCGCTCTTTTGCGCATCGAGCAGGCGCAGCGAACGCGTGACCAGCACGCGGTTGATGTGCGGATTGACCTGGGTGAAGTCCGTGGGCTTGAACGGCATGGTGATGCCGAAATCCGGCAGGCCGTAGCACAGCTGGGGGCCGCCCTCTTCCATCAGATGCACGGTGTCCGGGCCCTTGGGCTGCAGCCACCACTGGATGTTCTGCTGGGCCGCAAAGTCGCGCAGGCGCTGCTTGTCGGCATCCGACAGCGGCTCCAGATGGCGCAACACCAGGGCCGTCACCTGGTCGCCGCAGGCCACCTCGATCTGCGGGCAGGTCTCGCGCGCGTCCATGCTGGCAATCAGCGCGCGCATGGGCATCAGCATGGCATCCACATGGGGCGGTAGTATCTTGCAGACCTCCATGTCGGCGATATAGCGGCTCTTGCGCTCGTGGAAGCCCACCAGCACCTTGTTCTTCTTGACCACATAGCGCACCGACAGGCGCGAGCGGAATCGGTAGCCCCAGGCCGGGCCCTCGATGGGACGCAGCAGCGTCTCGGGCTTGACCTTGGCCAGATGCCAGAGGTTGTCTTCGAGCACGCGCTGCTTGATGGCCACCTGGGCCGCCACATGCATATGCTGCATCTTGCAGCCGCCGCAGGCGCCCGCATGCAGGCCGAAATTGGGGCAGCCTGGCGTCACGCGCTGCGAGGATTCGCGGTGGATCTCGGTCAGCGTGGCCGCTTCCCAGTTGTTCTTCTTGCGGTGGGTGTTGGCGCTGACGATCTCGCCGGGCAGCGCGCCATCAATGAACACCACCTTGCCGTCGGGCTTGCGGGCCACGCCCTGGGCGTCCATGTCCATGGACAGCACTTCCAGCCAGCCCTCGGGCAGCGCCGGGGCATCAGACGGGACTTGGGGCAGGTTTTCGGGAATTTTGTTGTCGCGGGATTCACTCATGGTGGCCCGATTGTCTCAGGCCGCCCCATACCCGAGAGCCGACCACGGCAAAAAACCGCGCGGCCCAAGCCCATCCGGCGCCGGACTCTCACAATAAAACCCGGCCGGACCCTTGCTCAGTCAGCGCTGGCAGCTATGCAATCAGAAGCGCTCGGCTTCGCGCAGACGGCGCTCGCGGCGGCTGCGGGCCTCGGCCGTCTGGGCACGCTCGGCAATCAGATTGACCTCGGTGGCGCAGTTGAACTCGTCCAGCGAGAAATACATGGTGGCACCCGGCGAAAGCCGGGGCACCGTCATATGCAGCGGCAGCGACAGGTCCACGGGCGAGCGATTCGAGCGGTAAATCAGCTCGTTGCTCGGCGCATAGACGAAATAGCAGGCGGCCGATGCCGCCTGGGCCAAGGCACAGGCCGACAGAACAAGCGTGGCACGCAAGACGGATGCAGCGGTCATGAAGTCCCCTCCCTATCCGGGGCAAATCGCCCCTCTTCTGTCCGCCATTCTAGGGGGGGTGCGCACTGCGCCCGGAAAAGCCGCTGTTTTCAGACCTCGAAGAAACCGGCAGCCTGCCCCCGATTCTCCTCTACCGCCGGCCGCACCGGCCGTCTTGCCGAGCCGCATTTCCATGCAATGCAAATTACAAATTTCTGTATTGACAGAAATTTCAACCACGGACACACTCCCAAGCATGCAACTGAGTCCTATCGCCGAACGCTTTGTACGCCACTGGGGCGACATGGGCAACGCCTGGGGCGTGAACCGCACCGTGGCGCAGATCCATGCGCTGCTGTTCTTCCACGGCCGCCCGCTCAATGCCGATGAAATCTGCGAAACCCTGGGCGCGGCCCGCTCCAATGTGAGCACCAGCCTCAAGGAGCTGCTCAGCTGGCAGCTGATCCGCGTCAGCCGCAAGAGCGGCGACCGGCGCGAGTATTTCGAGACCTCGGCCGATGTCTGGGAACTGCTGCGCACCATTGTGCGCGAGCGCAAGCAGCGCGAGTTCGACCCCACCAGCGCGCTGCTGCGCGAGCTCATCGCCCAACCCGAGTTCGAGCAGGAAACGCCCGATGCCCAGGACCGCGTGCACGAGACGCTGCGCCTCATGGACTCGCTGGGCATCTGGACCGACGAGATGCTGCGCCTGTCGCCGGCCACGCTGGACAAGATACTGCGGCTGGGCGCCAGCGTGCAGCGCTTTGTGCGCGGCAGCGGCAAGGATTGAGGGCGCAGGCAAAATTTCTGCCAAGGCAGAAAATTACAAAGGAGTAGCGTATGCGAGTTCTGATCTGTGGCGGTACGGGCTTTCTGGGGCGGCATATCGTCAATGCGCTGGTGCAGCAGGGGCACGACCCCGTGGTGCGCAGCCGCCACTCCGATCCCGCGCTGGATTTTGCCGACCTGACCAAGGCCGAAGACTGGCTGGCCCATCTGCAGAGCGTGGAAGCCGTGGTCAATGCCGTGGGCGCTCTGCGCGACACTCCCAGGCAGTCGCTGCAGACCCTGCATACCGACGCCCCCATCGCCCTGTTCGACGCCTGCGCCGAGATCGGCCTGCGGCGCGTGGTGCAGGTCTCGGCCCTGGGCGTGGCCGACAGCGCCACGCGCTACGCGAGCACCAAGCGCGCCGCCGACGAGCATCTGCTGGCGCTCAACCAGGCCGACCGGCTCAACGGCGTGGTGGTGCGCCCCAGCATCATCTTCGGCGCTGGCGGCGCCAGCACCGAGCTGTTCATGAGCCTAGCCAAGCTGCCCGCGCTGCTGCTGCCCCAGGCCATGCAGTCCAGCCATGTCCAGCCCGTGGCGGTGCGCGATCTGGCCCAGGTGCTGGCGCAGTTGGCTACCGGCGAGGCGCCCAGCGGCATCGTCAATCTGGGCGGACCCGAGCCATTGACCCTGGGCAGCCTGATTGCCAGCCTGCGCGGCCAGATGGGACTGAGCCCCGCGTTCACGCTGAACCTGCCGCGCTGGGCGGCCGAGCTCAGCGCACGCGTGGGTGACCGCATCAGCAGCCTGCCCTGGTGCACCGAAACCCTGACCCTGCTGCAAAGCCATAACGTGACGGACCCGCAGACGCTGGCCAAGCTGCTGGGTCGCGAGAGCGTGCCGCCCGGCCGGCTGTATGCCACCCTGCCCGAGAGCCAGAACCGGGCGCGCAAGTCATGAACCAGCACAGTCCTGCACAACGCGCCATGCATGCCAGCCTGGTCATGGTCTGGCTGGGCACGGCGGCCGTGAGCGCGCTCGACCATCTGGGCCTCTCGGGGCTGGACCACGAAGGCGCGCGCCTGCTGGCCGCGGGCGGCATCGCCGATGCCCGCTGGCAGGCGCTGCTGATCTGGTCCGGCCTGCTGGCCGACCTGTGCATAGGCATCGCCCTGCTGCTGCGCCCGGGCCGCGCCAGCTATCTGGCGGCCCTGGCGCTGATGACCGCCATGACGCTGGTCGGCACCGCGCTGCAGCCCGCGCTGTGGCTGCATCCGCTGGGGCCGCTGCTCAAGAACCTGCCGCTTGCCGCCATGCTTTGGTTTCTGCTGCAGCCCGAAAACGCCCGTCCACAGTCCTCCAAGCTCGAACCATGAATACCTATCTGCTGCTCAAGACCCTGCACATACTCTCCAGCGTGCTGCTCGTAGGCACGGGCCTGGGCTCGGCTTTCTATATGTTCTTTGCCAACCGCAGCGGCTCGGTCGCGGCCCAGGCCGTGGTCAGCCGCCTGGTGGTGCGCGCGGATTGGTGGTTCACCACACCCTGCGTCTTCATCCAGCCCGCCACCGGCCTAGCCATGGCGCATATCGCGGGCTGGCCGCTGACCACGCCCTGGCTGGCCCTGTCCCTGGGCCTGTATGCGCTGGCCGGCCTTTGCTGGCTGCCCGTGGTGTGGCTGCAGGTACGCATGGCGGCCGTGGCGGCCCAGGCCCAGGCCGGCGCCACGCCGCTGCCCCCGCTGTACCGCCAATACCAGTTGCGCTGGGAAGCCTTGGGCTATCCGGCCTTTATCGCCATGACCGGCACCTACTATCTGATGGTCAACAAGCCGGTTTTGTGGGGCTAATGCGGCACCAGACTGGAGAAACCTGGAACTCGCTGAGTGAAGGATATCGGCCAGAAGCCGACCTACATAAGGCTCTGACGAGCGTCTGCTTTGGGCGCATCACGGCGACGACAATGGGGTCAGAAGGCGCCGCGGAAGGTGAAGGACATCTGGGCCACCACACTAGCGCCCGTCGAGGCTAGGGAATCATCATTGTGGCCGCCCCGGCGAAAACGGAGCGAGCTCCATCCGGTCCCGTCCCTTGCGCTTCGATGCGTAGAGGGCTTCGTCGGCTCGCTTGAGCCAATGCGACAGCTCCGTCTCGGGCTGGTCGAACAAGGTCGCACCGATGCTCAGGGACACTGGCTCCGGCGTCGCGAACATCGCGCGCGCTTGCTGCGCGAACGACTCGCGCAGGTCCTGGCCCAGCGCCTGCGCGGCCGCGCCGGAGACGCTGCGCAGCAGAATCACGAACTCGTCCCCGCCCAGCCGCGCGGCCAGCGCGCCGTGGGGCAGCGCGCCGCGGATGAGGTCGCTCAGGGTTACCAGCAGGCGGTCGCCGGCGTCGTGACCGTGCAGGTCGTTGACCTGCTTGAAGTGGTCGATGTCGATCAGCAGCAGGGCGCCGGGGCTGGCCGGCGAGGCCTGCCCCAGCAGCTCCGGTGCGCGCAGATAGAGCGCGCGGCGGTTGTCCAGGGCTGTCAATGGGTCGCGTGCGGCGATCTGCGCGATACGCTCCTCGCGGCGATGGCGCTCGGTGCCGGTCATGGACATCGCGAGCAGCATGATCGCCATCACACCTTCCACCAGCGAGACCAGGATCACCGCACCGCGAAAACTGGCCAGGTTGACGAAGGTGTCCGGCACCACGGTCGAGCCGGCCTTGGCGAGGTAGAACAGGCCGTGCGCCAGCAGGACGAAGCGCAGCTGCGCCGCACCCACACTCAGCGCGCCGCCATGCGGGCGCAGGAGCAGGCCGGCGCGCAAGGTGGTGACGGCGATGAGCAGCGACTGGATGCCCAGCATCGCCTTGGACCACCAGGGCCCGTCGGGCAGAAA